>JAJQGZ010000185.1 GCA_021200075.1 Clostridiales bacterium
TCTGTGTATGATTTTTGAATCATAACCGACGGTAAGATTTTTGCATTTTAAAATTTCTATACCGCACCTCACGCCAGAGCCTGTTCAAGCACGGTCAAATTGCTTTCCATTACGGAAAGATAGGTGACTCCGTTTTCAACATCTTCCGATGTGGTTGACTGCATTGAATCGAGCGAGAGAATTTCCAAATTATCGCTTTTGGCGGTTGAAATTATGGTTTCGGCTATATTGTGTTCCGTTCCCTCGAGCGTCATTATATAGTTTACGCCGAGTTCATCCACTTTTTCTGCAAGGAAGCTTATGGTTTCAAAGCTTGCTTCGCTCTCCGCAGAACAGCCCACAAATGCGGCGTAATAGTTGAGGTCGTAATCGTCCGTTAAGTATCTGAACGGGAACCTGTCGCCGAAAATGAGCGTGTCCTTTGTCCCGTTTGCAACAGCTTCCTCGTATCTTAAGTCAAGCTCGCTGAGGCTTTCAACATAAGCTTCTGCATTTGCCGAATATGCGTCGCTGTTATTTGAATTGATCTCGCAAACTTCGTCTGCAATGTATTGGCAGAGAGTCTGTGCATTTTTGAGCGAGAGCCAGATATGCTCGTCGTATTCGGTTTTCTCCTCGCCGTCTTCTTCTTCCTCTTCCTCTTCCTTGGCTTCCATGCCCTCAACTATTTCCTCTTCTTTTACCGAGTCCCTGAGTACATCAAAGAGATTGACGGCAATCATATTTTCGTTTGTAGCTTGTGCGAGTGTGTCCTCGACCCATTCGTCGGATTCTCCGCCTACATAGATGAATATATCGCAGTCGGAAATTTTAACTATATCATCAGCTGTCGGCTGGTAGCTGTGCAGGTCAACTCCGCTGTCAAGGAGCATAGTCAGTTCCGTACTGTCAGTTTCGTCTCCGAGTATTTCCCTTACCCAGTCGTAAACAAGGAAGATTGTTGTTACTGTGCTGAGGTTTCCCGTCTCGCTCTGCGTTTTGTCAGTCGTTTGAGTGCTGTCGGTTGTACCGCAGGCAGTGAATAATGTACATATCACGGCAAATGTGATAATGACAGAAATAAATTTTTGCATAAAAAATGCCTCCGAAAATAAATATTCTCCCGTTTTTCACCCTTACAAAAGGGTATAAAAAATACAAGGGACTTACCGTCCGTAATTTTCACGCACGGTAAAAACCGCCGAAAAGGCGGAATTATCCCTTGTTTGTATCGGAAAACGTAGTATTATCCCTTGGTATTCCAATACGGAAGTATTTATTTAATCGGAAAGCTTAATTTTGAGCATAACCAATGTATCGCCTGCAATATGCCTTTCAGCGCATATTATGAGCAAAGCGGTGAAAATAAGCGTAAGCACGGCAAGAGCGACTGCCGATACAGACGAAACATTTTTGAGTATATTATTACAAATGCTTATCTGACAGCAGACAGGGCAGTTATCCTCAAAGCATTCGTGGTCGGCTTCAATGGCTACAAAAGTGATTGAGAAAAGCAGTATAAATATGTAAATTAAAGAAACCAGCATAGCTGTTATTCTTCTTTTTTTGCCATCCACTTTTCCCACTCCTTTCGCAGACCTATTTATTTTATTATACCATATCGCCCCTTAAAGTCAATCAATTAATATTTTTAATACAAACAATTTACAAATCTTCTAAGCAAGGCACTCTATAGGATTTCTAATGCGCATTATTGTATCTCAGCATTTTGTAGGGGCGGATATCATCCGCCCTCATAAAATTCCAAACCGACTTGAAGGTGCTGACAGTTCGGAAAATGAAATACTTTAGCACAACAAAGTGCTGTAAAAACAGTTCCGTGTTTCTCACTTCGTTTTAACTTTTTTAACCACCGACCATTTTGAATAAACCCTCTTGTCGTTGACAGTTTTGTATGTGCGGATATGGACATAGTAGGTCTTTTGGGATCTCAGCTTTTTAATTGTTTTAGATGTTTTCTTTGTACCTTTTACGGTGACAGCCTTTTTGTTTTTGGTGAATTTCTTATTTGTTGCATATTGTATCTGATAGCCGGTTACGCCGCTGATTTTCTTCCGGGTTACTTTAAATTTTTTCTTACCCTTTTTCAGCTTCTTTATCTTCGTCTTTTTCGGCTTTGCGGTTTCGGCGGAATCGGTACTTTCCATAACGCTTGCCGATAGTAATAAACTGTCAGTCGAGCTTAAAGCTGTATTTGAATCATAATTTGCACTTGCATTATTATTGGTACTCGTATCTGAATCAGCCGATGAGCTTGTACTGTTCTGACTGCTGTTATTTTCTGCCGAAGCGTCAGCCGAATTTTCGCCTGAATCGCCGTTATCGTTATTGTCTATGCCTTGTGCCTGCGTATCTGTACTGTCGGTTGAAATGGAATAATCCGAATTTTCCGTACCGCACACGGTGCAGTATTGCTTGTTGTTGCCGAAACCGTAAGCGATAAGTGCAATGACTTTTGTATAACTGTCGCCGCATACCGTGCAGGTATAAACTGTATATCCCTCCTGTGTGCAGGTAGCGGGAGAAATTTCCGTAATATCATAGCTGTGCACAACCTCGGTATAGCTGTCTTGGCAAATTGTACAGGTGTATGTTATGCTTCCGTGCTGTGAATAGCTTGCTGATGTTGTTGAAGACGAATAGGTGTGACCGGTTTTTTCAATTACGGATACAACAACCATTTCCCTGCAAATCATACATCGCTGATAAGTATATCCGTCTGTAGTACAGGTTGGCTCCACAGATGCAGTTGAACTGCCCAATTTATGCCCGGTTGCTTCAATCACTTCGGTATAGCTGTCACCGCAAATTGCGCAGGTATAAACCGTGTAGCCGTCCTCGGTGCAGGTTTCGTCAACCGTTTTAGTCGCTTCATAACTATACTCGCAGTAGGATTCGGCTTCGTCCTCGGCATAAGCACTGCCGCAAAACGCACAGCAAAAATCAAAGCTGCCGAGAATATAAAAATCCTTAAATTCCTTTTCATCATCACCGCTCCTTTCCGATAAAATAAATTGTTGATTTGCTTTGGCTTTCGTTTGCAAAACAATTTTTAATTGTACCTATATCTGTATCTGTATCGGGTGTGTCAAGTTTCCGTCTTTACAGTTTTATTTTATCATATATTCAACGCTAATTCAACAAACGCTTTTGCCAAATGAATTTGTCGATTTTGACTGATTCCGGATAATAAAAAATCGTCACGAACCGAAAAGCTCGTGACGATTATGGCGCAGATGAAGAGATTCGAACTCTTGAAGCCTCGTTGAAGACTTACACGATTTCCAATCGTGCTCCTTCGGCCAGCTCGGACACATCTGCATATTGCGTTAGCTATTATACAATGTAAAATGAAAAAAAGCAATATCAAATTTCATCAAATTTTTATTTTTTGAAATCCTCTCATATTTGCCGATTAATCAAAGCGAAGAAAAGAAGATTTATACCAAAATTTATATTCGCTGCGCTTAATTTACTGTTGACAAAAAAGTATAAATGAGTGATAATATTTTCAGCAAATTTTTTATCGAAAAACGGTTTTTCTGCTTTTCGGGAAAGGCAAGTATGCAGGACAGCAAAAAAATTAAAATGCCCCTCTGGGGCCCTTATTCAAAAAAATATATGGGTATTTCAAAGGTGATTGAAGAATTTGCAAAGGACGGCGGAAGATATGATTTTTCCGTTCAGCCGACTTTGTGGAACAGTTCAACTCCCGTGCCCAATGTAACGGTTCCCTCATCGTACCACCTTTGGGAATGCAGTGAGGATTATACATATTATTCATATAGATACGAGCTTATATGGAAAGACGCTCTTTATGCAGATGTTTCATTTTCAAAAATTAACGACGACGCATACCTTATACGGTGCGAATTTATAAATAATACCGATGTTGAGCAGAATTGCCTGCTTAATATTTTCGCTTCTCTCGAATTTCCTTATCCGTCATATTGTGCGGTTCACACTCCCGAAAAGTGTGTTTTGAAAACCGCTAACGACTATGATGAATATTCCTATGCACAGCCTCGTCCGTGGGACGGTGAAAATCCCGACGGTATGTTCAAGGGTATGTTTGCGGACAGGGAATTTTACCTCGGCAAGGGTCTCGGCGACAGGTGCAAAAATTATCATATTCCGTTTTTGGATATAAAGCCTTTCGGCTGCGAAAAAGGTGATAAGGTGTCTTACACCGTAAAGGCGGAAGACTTTACAGACCCTGTCATTCTTCTCAGATACCGCACGGTGACCGACGGCGACGCTCATTTTGATATGGACGGAGAAAAAATTGTTTTGCCCCGAAATAAAAAGCTTTCTTTTGCTACTCTGCCGTATAAAGAGAGCTTCACCTTGGAGAGTTTGGGCGGCGCCGGAGTGGAACTTGATTTCCTTGCGGTTGTTGAAAAAGCGGAAAATGATTCACTTTACACCGAGCAGCTTCCGTATCTGTATACTCCTACAGTAAAAAACGAACAAATCAATGCCACTCGCAGAATCTCTCTTTACTACAATAAGCTTGAAAAACCGTTTTGTATTCTTACAAACAATAAAAATACAAGAGAGAGGGAACTCAAATCCTCCTGCCTTGAGGATGCGCTGATTAACCGCCTGTCAAACGGCGATGTTACATATGACGACCTTATGAGAACCTTTTCCGATTCATTTGAAAGGAAGCACAGCGGAGACGGATTTTTTCACAATACGCTTATAAAATCAATTTTTGTAGATCCCGAATCGTCTCATACGGAATATGCCGTTTTGTCTTTCGGTGAGTTTGAAGCTCTTACAAACGATGAATATGAAAATATATATCTTTCGGCAAAAGAAGCCTGTTCGTCAATAAAGTATAACGAGCAGGGAGAGAAGTATACTCTTTCAACTCAAATTCTTAAATCAACGCTTCTCACCAATGTCGTTTACCCTGTTTATTTGCACGGGGAAAATGTTATACACCATACGCCAGGCAAGAGGTGGGACAGCTTTTATACCTGGGACAGCGGATTTATCGGGCTCGGTCTTTTGGAATTTTCTCCCGACCTTTGCCTGTATATTCTTGATATGTATTTGTGCGACGGAAGCAATTCGGACTTTGCATTTCTTCTGCACGGCTCGCTTGTTCCCACTCAGTTTGCGGAGTATTTTGAACTTCTCAAAAGAACGCCCGATAAGCACAGCCTCGATTTTCTCTATAATAAGATGAAGCTTTATTACGAATTTTTAAGGGGAAGATGCCACGGCTCAACAACAGCAAAATTCAATAACGGCTTGCTTACAACTTATGATTATTGGTATTCCCATTGCGGTATGGACGATTATCCGGCGCAGATGAAAATGATTAAGGATTCGGCACAGGCTTATACCTGCCCGTGTCTTTCCACCTCGCAGATTATTCTTGCCGGTAAAATTATGAAATCCGTTGCTCTTTATCTCGGCAAAGACGATGATGTAAAAATTTACAATGCCGATATTGAGTATTCCGAAAAAGCATTAAACGACCTTGCCTGGGACGAGGAAAGCGGATATTACGGCTACACTGTTTACGACGGCGAGGGCAATCTCGCAGGTATTATGAAAACCGAAAACGGCGAGAACTTCAATAAAGGTATGGACGGTATCTATCCTCTGATTGCCAGTGCGGCGCAGGGAGAGAGGAAAGAGCGTCTTATCAACCACATAAAAAATCCCGATGAAATGTGGTCGCAGGCGGGTATTTCCGCAGTTGATATGAGCGCTTCTTATTATCACGACGACGGATACTGGAACGGCAATGTTTGGATGAGCCATCAGTGGTTTGTATGGAAAAGTATGCTCGATAACGGTGAGGCGGATTTCGCATTTGAAATTGCAAAGCGGGCGCTTGATATGTGGAAGCGTGAAACGGAGTTTACATATAACACCTATGAATGTTTCGGCATAAAGACAAAGAGGGGCGGCTGGTTCCATAATTTCGGCGGTTTGTCGGCTCCGGTTTGCATATGGGCGGATTGCTACTATAAACCGCAGACGGTTACAACAGGGTTTAATGTGTGGACGGATTATCAGAATGTTTCCGATACCGGCGCCGAAATATCCTTTAAATATTACGGCAAGAACGAAAGGTATACAATAATCATAACTCTTTGCGACAAGGCGGAGTATGCCGCATTTCTTGACGGCAGGGAGATTGAATATAACGAAAGAAGCAAGGGTTCTCTTGAATTTACTTTCAGCGGTGATGTAAAATCGGGAGTGCTTGTGATAAAGGAGAAGTAATTTATGTCAAACAAAATCATCGGTAGTAATAATGAACCGCTTAAAGTCCAGTTTATAGCGGATCCTCATTATTATTCCAGAACAATCGGCACCGAGGGTAAGGCTTACGAAAAGGCGGAATCCAAAAGCCAAAAGGTTATCAAGGATACCGACCTTGTTATCAAGGCGGGCTTTGATATGCTGTACAAGGATACATCCACCGATATCATACTTCTTGCCGGCGACACAACAAGGGACGGCGAGCTTGCTTCTCATAAGGAATTTATCGAGATGCTCCGTGACCTTAAAAAGAGGGGAAAGCGTGTTTATGTAATCACCGCCACCCACGATTACCGCTATAAGGGTATCGCAAAGGGTTATGTCGGCGATAAAGAAATTGATGTTCCCGCCGTTGAGGAAAGGCACGATCTTTGGGATATGTATTATGAATTCGGGCCTAACGAGGCTATTGCCACTCATCCCGATTCTATGTCGTATGTCGTTCAGCTTGCGCCGGGCTACAGGCTTTTCGCTCTTAACGACGATACCAATTACAAGCCGGAGGGCGAGAGCGGTTCGGGCTATTCCGATGATTGTATGCAATGGATTATGGAGCAGCTTGAGGACGCAAAGGCAAACGACCAGTATGTTATTGCAATGACCCACCACCCGATGATTTCACCGTCTCCGTTTTATAAAATTATCGGTGGCGGAAATATGCAGAGAAATCACGAAACAACAAGGGAAATTTTTGCCGACGCAGGGCTGAGCTGTATGCTAACCGGTCATACTCATGTACACGATATAAGCGATATTACTACCAAAAAAGGCAATAAATTTTATGATGTTGCGGTCGGCGCAATGGTTGGTTGTCCTCCTACAATGCGTAATGTCACATTCGACCCCAAGCATTCAAAAATAGATGTAGAAACCGTTTTGATAAAGGATGTTCCGGGTCTTGATACCGGCGGAAAACCGTTTGACGAATATATGAAAGGCTTTTTCTTCGGTATGATAAGGGAAGTCCTTTGGGCAATGGGTTATGATATAGACCGTCTTGCCGAGATGTCGGACGCATTCTCAATTCCGGGTGAAAAGGTTAAGAAATTGGGCTTCATTCTCAAACCTGTCGGCAAATTTCTCGATAAGCTTACATTCAAAAAAATATGGAGACTCTGCAAAAAAGAATGCGGTCTTAAAAAATCAGATATAGCCGACATAGCCGACAACAAGGTTATTGATTTTATTCTCGAGCTTATTCAGAATTTGTTCTGCGGAGATTCTCCCTATACGCCCGATACAAGGGAATATAAGCTCACCTGCGGAGTTTTGAATATTATCGACAGCTTCCTCAATACAATTCATCTTTCAATCGGCAAGTTCATAAAGGGCGCCGACAGCGTAAGAGGGCTTGTAGAGCCGCTGCTTTGGAACTCCGGATATTGTGATTCCGGCGCTTCTCTTCCTCTTTATCCGATTTATGATGATGAAAATCCTGCACCGAAGGAAATGTTTGAGGAAAAGAAATTTACCGACACCGTTAAGAAAAGCAAAAAAGGCCCTCTTGTGCTTGCAATCCTCGTTTTGCTTGTACTTGTTGTGCTTGCGGTCGTTGTCGGAATTATCGCTCTTATCGTATGGGGCGTTGCTTCAATAGTTAAAGCGATAGCCGCATTTGCGATTTTAGGATTAATTTAGCAGATATTTCATTTTTTCTTGTAATATCGCTTCATACTTGATATAATAAATTTAATAAATTTTTAATTTTTTAAGGAGAAAAATTATGGCAGACAAAAAGAAAAAAAACAGTCTCGGCGGTATCGACAGTGCCGCTGAAGAAAAAGGCTCGTTCATCAAAACAGTTTGGCAGCTTGTCAAGTTCCTCGTTGTTTCGGGTCTCGTAACTATTATCCAGCTGGTGCTGGCAAATGTACTCCCGCTCATTTTTGACGGCGTTACAACGGTTCTGCCGGAATTTCTCCGTGGAATTTTTGACCCCAATGTCATTTTTGACGCATCCACGGTAGAGGGCGTGGAGCAGGTAGGAAAATATGTAGTAGGCGGTTCTATTGAAAACGGCGTGGTAGTCGACGGTATCGTAACCTGGGGCTATCTTCTTCCGTTCTTCCTTTCAAACCTTATCGCCAATATCTACGGCTTCTATCAGAATAAGAAAACTACATTTAAGTCCGACGCTCCTTGGTACAACTTTGCAATTTATATTGTACTTATGATTGCGCTCATTCTCTTCTCAACCTGGTTCCAGGGCTGGCTCGTAGGTATCATTGCAAAGGTTGATTGGACTTGGCTCCAGGCTCTTGCAAGGACGATTGCTTCTCTTGCCGCAGGCTTTATTCAAATGGTAGTTCTCTTCCCGATGGAAAAATTCGTTCTCCTCAAGGAGAAGAAAAAAGACGGCGAAGAAGAAGCCGCCGCATAATCAATCCTGCACACAAAACATTGAATACAACAAAAACACGCAGAACGAACTTTTCGCTCTGTATGTTTGTTTTATTACTATTCCTTTATTTAAGAAGTACGGTAAATGCGCCGGAATCGTTAATTTCAAGCATCAGCTTGGCAAAATCGTCAACGGGTATTGACTCACCGTTTTTTATCCACCACAGTACAATTCCTGCCTGACCGCAGGCAAGATATTCAAGCGTCGTTTTTTGTTTGAGTGAAAAATCCCATGATTTTGAGCTGAAAAGCTTTGTTAAGTAGTTCGAGACATATTACTTTTACTTCTGTTTCAGTTTTTTCGCTCGGTCTGCATTCAAAAAGCGTTAAAAAGAACTCTCTGTTTTTATCTACTCGGTGCAGTATTTCCGTCAGTTGAGAAAAATCCCTGTTAAGTATCCCGTTTACAAGCTTTGGAAATAAAGCTTTAATATAGCATATCAGCCTGTTTTCAAGTTGGGCATACAAATCCCGTATGTCATTATAATAGTAGTAAAATGTTCCTCTGTTTATCTTTGCGGTACGGCAAAGCTCACTTACGGAAATTTTGTCAATATCTTTTTTTGAACAGTTTAATAAAAGATGATATTATCAGTTCTTTTGTCTGTTCACTTGTATGATTTGCAATTCTTGCCATATTACCGCCTTTTTGATTGAATTTTGAATCGAAATAATGCCTAAAATTAAGCAGATTGTCAAAATTTGTTGATTTATTTTTTATATTGTGTTTAGTAGTCTAGTATAATATAATATAAATTTCAGTATTAATCAATCGTAATTTTTCAGATTTTATATTTGATTTTATTTTTTTGACAAAGAGGTATAGCAATGATGGCAAAAATGATGGCGGAAAGTAAACTGTCTGCCGAAAACACGGAAAATTCATCATATCTTCTCGGTATAGACATCGGCTCTACCACGGTAAAATTCCATTTGCAAAGGGGAGAGGATGTCATTTTTACCTGTTATGAACGGCATTTTAGCAAGGCAAGGGAAAAGACATATGAAATTCTCGAATCCCTCGGTAAATATTTGGACGATGATTCACTTGTTCGCACGGTCGTTTCCGGCTCTGCCGGAATGGGTATAGCGGAGGAAGCCGGGCTCTTGCTTGTTCAGGAAGTTTTTGCGACTGGCGAAGCCGTAAATACTCTTGAACCCGATACCGA
>JAJQGZ010000025.1 GCA_021200075.1 Clostridiales bacterium
CCCACGCTTAATTCCACTCCTTTATCACTGTGGAATTTACTTTGGGAATTTACTAGAAAAAAGTAGCTCAATTTATTGTTTCTGCCTTTTATTTTACGGCGGTGTATTCGCCGATTTTTACCGTGGTGTTGTAGTCCCTGTGATTTTCGTCGCCTATCATCAACAGTACAAATTTGTCAATATCCGCAAGCAACGGTTCTTTTTCACCGAGCTTCTTTTCAAGCCGGTGAGTTATCGGGTGAAGCCGTTTAAGGAGCTTCGATACCGCATCGTACATCGGCGTGCCTTTTGTGTACGGCTCGTCGCCGACAAAAATATTCCTTACAAGCTCAACGCCTACATCCTTTACAAGCATATCGCCTATGCTCTTGTCCACGCTGAAGCAGAGAAGTCTGCCGAGCTTTTTCAGTGTCAGCTTTTGCAGCAGCTTGCCAACTGCGGTAATCGGTACTTTCAGCTTTTTGTTTTTCTCCGGGCCGCCGAAAAGCCTTGTAAAGAAAGCGAAGTCGTATGCCATTGCGTCTATAATATCGGTTATCATTCTGTCAAACCGCCACTGAAAATACTCCTGCGCCGTCATTCCCTTTTTGTCGTAATCAAAATCGTTTATTGTATATGATTTTATTTCAGCCGTGTTATTGGGGGTAAATGTGATTTTCCTGTATGTGCACGGACAGCCTACGAAACAGCCGGTTTGCACATCGGTTATTTTGTTTCCCTTTTGTGTTTTATATTCCGTCACCGCCTGGGCGTGCATATGACCTGTGAAAATTAAATCAAGTCCTGCGTCCGCAAGCGTCTGCGCTGTTTTTTCCCAATTTGTGAGCTTTGCGTCGCCGATAAAATTCATAACCGGTGAAAACGGCAGCAGGGGATAATGCGTCATTGCGAATATGTAATTTCCGCTTTTGTGAGCGTCCTCGATTTGTTCAACCGCCCATTTGAGCTGGTCGTCCCATAAGCCTTTAAAATCCTTGCAGTCGCCGTCGCAGTTTAAAGCCAAAAGGCGTACACCGTCGGCTATCTGCGCCACATAGGACATACTTTCCTTATGCTCGCTGATTGCATCGTCAAAGCCGAAATCACGGTAAAAATCCCTCAGTTCCTCCCTCGGCATACCTTTTACGGAGATTTCCTTTTCGCCGTCAAATTCGCACGGATTTTCCGCATAGTCGTGCCTTGCGGTTATCAAATAAATCTTTTTCCCTTTTTTGGCAAGAGAGTAAAGTCTTTCACGAAAGCCTATATGGCTTTGATATTCACCTCTGTAAACAAGGTCTCCCGGAATCAGTATAACATTCGTTTGCGTATCTTCTGCAATTTGTGCAAAGCCTGCGTCGATTACGGCAGGCGTTTCCGCCACGCATTTTTGGTCGGTTCTGCTCCTGCGCTCATAGGCGGCGCCATTTGATTTAAAAGATGAATCGTAGTAATGAGTGTCCGTAACAAGATAAAAGCTGAAATCCATTTTATTTTCCTTTCAGTTTAATTGCAATAATAAAACGCAGATTAATTTTACTATTCTAAAATAACATATATTTCTTTTTTATGCAAGATGTGCAGGGGAAAACGGTTCGCGGTACAAGCAAGAAATGCAGAAAATATTTTTCCGATATTGACAAAACCGTAACTTCTTGTTACAATCTGTGCGTGAGGGAGTAGGTGGCACGGAATATTCCGTGCAGTAAGTCAACATACTGATTACTTTGCTTTGCTTCTTGCAATGCGCTTTATATTTTGTAATCTGGCTTATCTCAGGGCAATCTCATGTATGCCTAATATCGAGACTCACATATGGAAACTGTCAATACCGTATGTGCGTTTTTTAACTGTCGGATACGGTGTTGTATCTGACTTTTTTATTTTATCGGAGGAATTAATATGGGTATTGCGGAACTGTTTTTGATAGCGGTGGGACTTTCTATGGATGCGTTTGCCGTTTCCGTGTGTAAGGGTTTGTCAACACAAAAGCTCAAGGCTAAAAATTACCTTTCCGTCGGCCTATGGTTCGGCGGATTTCAGATGCTTATGCCTTTTATCGGCTATTTTCTCGGCTCAACCTTTGAGGAATATATCACGGCTGTCGATCACTGGGTGGCTTTTGTTCTGCTCGCTCTTATTGGCGCCAATATGATTAGAGAGGGTGGCAGTAAAGAGGAAAATAAGGAAAACGATAGCCTTTCGTTTAAAACAATGTTCGTCCTCGCAGTTGCAACAAGCATAGACGCTCTTGCGGTCGGTATTACTTTTGCGCTTTTGCCGGATGTTAATATCACCGTAGCGGTCGCTTTTATAGGCGTAACCACATTTGTACTGTCGTGTATCGGGCTGAAGATAGGCAATGTGTTCGGTTTGAAATATAAATCAAAGGCGGAGATTGCCGGCGGAGTTATTCTTATTCTTATGGGATTAAAAATACTCTTGGAGCATTTGGAAGTTATTTCATTTTAATTAAAATAAATATTTGTTTGTACCTTTTTTGGCGCCTCGTCAGGAATAATGCTGTTGAAATATTATTAATAAATATGTTATCATATTTTATATAACAATACTTAAAAGGGGGTAAGGAATATGAAAGATTGGTACAAGGAACTGGTGGTTTATCAGATATGGCCCCGTTCATTTTGCGACGGCAACGGCGACGGTATCGGAGACCTTGAGGGTGTTCTCAGCAAGCTGGATTATCTCAGCGATTTAGGGATAAACTGCATATGGTTTTCTCCTCTTTATCCCTCGCCCAATGCCGATTACGGCTACGATATTGCCGATTACAAGGACATAAGTAAGGATTACGGCGATCTCGATTTGTTCAAAAAGGTTTTAGACGGCGCTCACGAAAGAGGCATTAAGGTTATTATGGATTTGGTAATCAACCATACCTCCGACGAGCATAAATGGTTTGAGGAATTGAGAGATCTGTCCTCGCCTTATCACGATTATTACTTTTGGCGCAAGGGTAAGAGAAACGGCAAGAAACCGCCGAACAACTGGCTCTCCTGCTTCGAGGGCGGAGCTTAGGAGCAGGATGAAAAATCGGGCGAATACTACCTCCATGTTTTCGCAAAAAAGCAGCCCGACCTTAACCACGACAATCCCAAGGTTAGGGAAGAAGTTAAGGATATAATGAAATTTTGGCTCGATATGGGCGTTGACGGATTCAGAGAGGATGTCATAACATTCATATCAAAGCGTAAGGGATTGCATACGGGATTTCCACTTCCGATAGGGTGCGGTCTTGAGCATTATATGGACGGGCCAAATATCCATAAATATCTCAGGGAATATCGTGAGGTAACCGATAAATACGACTGCTTTACTCTCGGCAAAGCGCCTATGATGACTCCGTCAAATGCGCTTAAATATATTGACGAGAGCAATAAAGAGCTTGATTTGATGTTCCATTTTCAACATATTGAAGCGGACGCTTTCTTGATAGATTTCCTGCAAACCGATTTCAGGCTCAAGAGCATGAAAAAGGCTTTTTCAAATTGGCAGGAAAAGCTCAACGGCAGAGCGTGGAATACTCTTTACATAGAAAATCACGATCACCCCAGGATAATTTCCCGTTACGGCAGTGAACAGTACAGAACGAAATCGGGCAAAATGCTTGTAAATATGTATATGCTCCAGCAGGGTACGCCTTTTATTTATCAGGGGCAGGAAATCGGAATGTTAAACACAAGGCTCAACAGTATTGACGATTATGTTGACTGCTTTGTTAAAAACAATTACGATACCGCTCTTAATAAATTGCATATGAATCCCGATAAGTGCTGGGAATTTGCGGTTAAATCAACCCGTGATAACGCAAGAACTCCCGTTCAGTGGGACGACAGCGAAAACGCCGGTTTTACAATAGGTACGCCGTGGTTTCCGGTAAATGAAAATTATCACGAGATAAATGTAAAAAAAGAAATGGCAGACCCCAATTCGATTTACAACCACTACAAAAAGCTAATTAAGTTTAAAAAAGAAAATGCCGTTGCAAAATGGGGCGATTACAAGGAACATTATAAATCCTCTGACGAGCTTTATGTTTACGAGAGGAATTATAACGGCAAAAGGCTGCTTGTGATAAATTCATTCAGCCCGGAGAGGGTTGCTTTTGAAGCTCCCGACGGTTTTGATCTTGAAAAGGGCGAGTCGATTCTCTGCAATTATGAAAATAATTTTGTTCAGGGTAACGGCTTCAAGCTTCGCCCGTACGAGACGAGAATGTACTATTTTAAATAAATAAAACAAAATCCGAAACCGCAAGTGAACTGCTGCGGTTTCGGATTTTTACTGTTTGAAAATTAATCTTTCTTTTTTGCGGCGAATACAAGCCAGCCTTTTTCCTCAAATCCGTTTTCGTCAAACGAACGGAGTACCTCGTCCTCACGGTTTTCGATAATTCCGCCGGTTATGTATATTCCGCCGTCAGCAAGCAGAGCGGGAACGCTTTTGTTCAGTTCAATCACAATATTGGCAACTATATTTGCAACGATTACCGAATATTTGCCGTCAACATCCTGCGTAGGATTGCCTGTCTTTGCGGTGAAGCAGTTGCTGTCAAATCCGTTTTTCTCGGCATTTTGTACAGCGGTTTTAACTACAAGAGGGTCGATGTCGATACCGAGCGCATTTTCAGCACCGAGAAGTAAACAGGCGACGGAAAGCATACCGCTTCCGCAGCCGACATCAAGCACCGTTGAATCCGAGCCGATGTATTTTTCCAGCATTTTAAGGCATAATTTTGTTGTGGGGTGGCTCCCGGTGCCGAAAGCAAGCCCCGGCTCGATATTGAGTACATATCGTCCCTCGGGGTCGCATTCTTCCTCCCAGCCGGGTTTGATAAGGAGTTTGTCTCCTATCGGCATCGGGTGAAAATAATGTTTCCAGTTATTTATCCAGTCCTCGGCTTCACAGCCGGAAAGTGTGATTGAATATTCTATATTTTGAGCGTTTAAGCGTTCTTCCAAAAAAAGATACGGCTTCGGCAGGATTTTCGTGCGGATTGATATAGATATGAATTTTTCCCTTTGTACGGTCGGATTTCAGCAAATCCTCGGAGATTAAATCTATATGCGCAATCTGCATTACCTCATTTTCAAGATCGGAGTAATCCTCGGTGTATATGCCGTACGGAACTGTCATAACGGCGATATTCTCCGCCACTTCCAGGTCTTTTGTATCAACGCTGACGGTTATTTGCGTCCATTCTCCGTCAACATTTGCCGTGTATGTGTTGTCCAAAATCAGTCCCCCAAATTTACTTTGTGTTCGGTTGAAGAAAGACCGTGGCTATAAAGCTTCCTGTTATCGAGCGCCCATTGTCTGTCCGTGAATTCTCCAACCTTTATATTGTCGCAGGCGGTATTCATTTCATATATTGCGGCGTCGAGAGCGTCGAGGGATGAAAGTATTTGCGCTTCTACAAACATAGGTCTTACCGGCGAGCCGTATTCGGGTTCGCTGTGGTGGGAAAGCACCATATGCTCCAAGAGAGTTACCTCTTCGCTGTTTATATTAAGCCTCTTTGCGGTTTCGTCAATGCAAATCACGCCCATTACAATATGCCCGACAAGATTACCCTGTACCGAATATCCGCTACAAAGTCCCGATTTACCTGTTTTAAGCTCAAAAATCTTTGCTGTATCATGCAAAATTGCGCCGGATAAAAGAAGCTCTCTGTTTACTCCCGGGTAAATATCGCACACCTTTTCAGCCATTTCCACTATTGATGCGGTATGCAGCATAAGTCCGCCGACAACTGCGTGGTGAAGCCTGAAGGCGGCGGGATATGTTTCAAGCTTTTGCCTGTTTTCAGTCATTATTGTTGAAACGAGCTTTTTCAGTTCTGCGTCCTTAAATGCGTTTACCTTTGCGAGCAGGGAAGCAAATACGGCTTTCCCGTCGTGTTCCGATTGCGGAATAAAATCCTTTATTATTTCGTCCGGAGCTTTTTTGATTGAATTTATTGTAAGCTGAGTTTTGCCCTTGTAGTTGTCGAGGGTGTATTCTATTTCAACAACATCGTTCGGAGCAAACTGACCGTTATTTTCAAATCTCCATACCTTTGCCGAATATTCTTTTTTATCGCTTCCTATAATAATGAGGTCGAGGAATGAATTGGAATTTTTATCTTTTTTTTCCGTAAGCTCTTTTATCATTGCAAATGACATATTATTTTCCTTTCTGTGTGCGTTTGTAATCGGTGCAGGTCATCATATTTACGGCGTTTAAAAAGCCGTGAAAGCATATCGCCGGCATCCAGACGATATTCAAGATATGATATTAATAAATTTATGATAATATTATACAATAACTTTACATTTTATTCAATCATTAATTATCCCGACTTCTTGACAAAGTGCCTTTCAGTTGGTATTATATTCGTATTACATAAAAGTATTATCAAAGTTTGATTTTAAATTTTAAAGAAATGATGTGCCGCGCCGTTTTGCATATGGCAGCGGCGGTTTGGGCACGCATTGATTAGGAGTGATATTTCCGTGAAAAATACAGATAATCTTTGTATGAACTGTTTCAGCGAGCTTACGGACGGAAGCGTATGCAAGGAATGCGGATTTGATAATGACAGCGAGCAGGATATTATCTATCTTCCCAGGCATTCTGTTTTAAACGACAGGTATATTATCGGCAATCTCGTTTCGCACGAGAGCGACGCCGCAGTGTATATGGCATATGATTCTCAGCTCGGCGAGGTTGTTAATGTAAGGGAATTTCTGCCGAAAGGCATCGCCGGCAGGCTTGAAGGCAATCTCGATGTGCATATCGGGGAAAGGTTCAAAAGCAGCTTTATCAGATTAAAGGCTTCGTTTACAAACCTTTGGTCAACGCTGATTAAGATAAAAAATCTCTCCGCAGTAACTCCCACATATGATTTATTTGAAGCAAACGGCACCGCTTACGCCGTAAGTGAGTATATGGAGTCCATATCTTTGCGTGAATTTCTTTTGCGCAATCCCGACGGCAATACGGATTGGGAAAACGCAAGAATAATGTTTATGCCGGTGCTTACAACACTTGAAGCTCTCCATTCAAACGGAATAATCCACGGCGCAATTTGCCCCGATAATCTTCTGCTGTGCCGTGACGGAAAGGTGAGGCTTAAAGGCTTTTGCATTTCCGAGGCTAATATAGCGTCGTTGGAGCTGGAATTTAATGTAAACGACGGATATACGGCAATCGAGCAGTATGACAATAATCACAAGGTTGGGCCTGCAACGGATATTTACGCTTTCTCCGCCTGTATTTTCAGAGCCCTTGTCGGTCAAAATCCGCCTGATGCCAAATCACGGGAGACAAACGACCGCTTGATGATTCCCAATACTATTGCTGAAAAAATACCCACCTATGTTATCAGAGCGCTCGGCGGAGGGCTTCAGATTTATCCGGAAAAGAGAACTCAGGATATAAACACTTTCAGGGAACAGCTCAATGCCGCTCCTGCCGTTGTAGCCGCCGCAGGTCAGGCTTCGGACAGTAAAAAAGAAAAAGCAACCGACCCGGTTGAAGAGGAAGAAAATTATGTCGGTTATCCTGGCTATCCCGATGAAAAGGACAACAGCAAGAGGAATAAAATAATAATCGCCGTGCTGGTGGTTTTTATCGCAGTCGCCTGTATAGCAGGTGTTATCGTTGCTAAAAACGGCGGATTTTCCGACAGGGAAACTTCCGAGGCTGTTTCGCTCGCCACATACACCGTACCCGATTTCACATCGGCAGGATATACGCAAAGCGATATTGAAAATAACGGTGCGTGGAACAAGCAGTTTACAATCACCTTTGACTCTCGGTATTCGGTGGATGTTGACGAGGGTATAGTTTTTGAACAGAGTATCGACGCAGGCGAAACCGTAGACGAGAGAACGGCAATTGTTCTCACCGTCAGCAAGGGCGTTCAAACCGCAGAGGTACCCGATGTCGGCGGACTTACTCTTGATGAAGCTACCAAGCAGCTGACGGAGCTTGGCTTTGAGGTTTCCACCGTCGAGGTGTATAATGACGGAAGCCATATGGTAAATACCATTAAAACAAATTACGGTATCGCTCCGGAAGCGGGAACTGTCTGCGCAGTCGGCGAGGAGGTTATTCTCCAGGTATACGGAGAGGTTACCACTACAACCACTTCTGCAACAGCGGAGGATTAAATCGTCCATCTTGACGGTTTAAAGTACCCATAACCACGCCCGATAATTTGTAGGGGCGGATATTATCCGCCCGCCTTATAATTGCTATGCTAAAAGTCCCGAGAACTCAAATGTTCCCGGGATTTTTAAGTATAAAGTATATAATTATCCGAAAAAGAAAACTAAGAGAAGTACGATAATTGCCGCAATTCCAAGTGCGGCAAAAATTTTAATCGCACGGTGTACCGCATCAAATGTGTTTGTCGGCATAATCTGATAAAACGCATATCTTAGCGGTTCTTTAACCTTGTTGCCTACAATGTCACGAAATCTCAAATCATATGTATCAAGGGTCGAATCTTTTTTCAGCTCGATTATTCTCACGCCCCTGTCCTTTCCCGGGCCGTAGACATGGAATCCTGCGCCCTGAGTATATCCGAGGTCTATGCCGTCGACCTTGCCGTTAAAGGAATTGTTGTGGTCGTGACCGAAGTATACGCCCAGCACTTCACCCTTTTCTTTAAATGCGGAAAATTCACCGCTGTTTTCGTCAGGATCAGCAGGGGATTCTTTCATAAATCCTGTGTCGCCTACCTTTGTTTTGTCAAGAATATAGAACTCATTTGCGCGGGCACGGAAAGCTCTTACGGCATTTTTTGTGCGTTTATCAACTTTTGTCAGCAGTTCAAAAACCTCGCACAGCGGAATATGCTGAATAACGACCGACGGAATAAGCCTGCCATATTTTTTTTCGTATTCGTCCCTCGTGTTTCTGTACCACTGAATTTGATTTTCGTGTACGCAGTCGTAGCCGAGCTTGCTGTTTGTGTGGCTGTCTATCAGATAGAGAAGAAATTTAGGTTCATCTCCGTCACAAATTTCAATGCAGTGGTTTGCACAGCCGTCAATTCCCTTGACATTTTCGCCGATAAAGCCGTCGAAGCTTTTGTATATTTCAAACTGCTCCTCGTTACTCATACCAACCTGGCAGTCGTGATTGCCGAAGCATATCGTAAACGGAATATGCCTGTCACGAACCGGCTTTGTAAGCGCGTCAAGCGCATTTTTTATTTTTTTCCTGTCGCCCTTAAATTTCATTTTGTTCCATATTTGGTCGCCCGAATACACTGCCAAATCCGGCTTCTCTTTTTCCAAAGCGGAGGTTATCAGCTCAATGGTGTCGGGGCTGACTTTCGGCGAATCCTGTGTGTCGGCTATTTGTATTATCTTGAATGTTTTGTTTTTGAATTTCAGCATAGCACCCTCCGAAATTGTGATATAAATATTTTAACACACATTTTTCTTGACTGCAACTTCAAATGCGATTATAATAGTATCAATATCAATCCGCCCGTAGCACAGCCGGATAATGCAGCAGATTCCGATTCTGAAGAGCGGGGGTTCGAATCCCTTCGGGCGGGCATTATTTATAAAAAGGAATTCGAACCCGAGAGGGTCTCGTCGTCACGGACTTTGTATCGTTCGTGATAACTTTTTTAATTGTTTGATAAAAGTTATCCCTCGCTCACGCCGTCGCTCCTTCTCTGAGCAAAAGGTCACGCTGCGATTTGGAATTCAGTAAATTCCCAAAGTAAATTCCACAGTGATAAAGGAGTGGAATTAAGCGTGGGA
>JAJQGZ010000154.1 GCA_021200075.1 Clostridiales bacterium
TAAATTGAAACAGCTTTATCCGGAAATAAAGTTTTAGTCTTTACAGAGTACTACGGTTGGCTGGCGAAACAGTGATTTTGGTGATAAATTAACATTAGCCATAATTATAATTTAAGTCGGTGTGACTTTCACACTAAATACCCAATAATTTTTCCGCTTCGTCAAGCGAAATTCAACCCTTTTCTTTTGCGAACTGTTCGCCTTTTGAAAGTTCGCTCAACAGTTTAAGCATCGCCCTTGTCTTTTCATACTCATCAATATCAACAATGGCATATTTTTCCCCCCCCATCCGTTTTTGGTTAAAAAAACCAGCTCGCCGAAAGAAATTGAACTGAGGACTTCGTTATAATTTCTTAAATCGAAAACAGGCTTAATATTCGGCATAAAAAAACACATCCTTTCTTCATTTATTATGCCCTAATTATTCGTAAAATTCAACATAATATTTCACACAGTTTATTTATATATTTATTTCGTTACCATATACCCATTGCATTCTGCATAAGAAGGCTTACACCTGTTTGCCAACGCAGCAGCAAAATCCCAAAAGAAGCGGTTTTCCGCCTGTTTTGACGAGCTTGACTATATTTGTATTCATACCGACAGCAACCATTGCCCAAATGATTAAAAATTTGCTTAAATCTTTAATCGGGTCAAAAACACTTGTGCTGACGCCGAACCGACTTGCAACAGTAGTAATAATCGACGCTAATATGAAATATAAAATGAAAAACGGAAAAACCTTGGAAAACTTAAATTTTGTACCCTCTTTTTTTCTTTCTTAGCTTTTCTTGCTTGAATCAGGGAGAGAACAAGTGTAATAGGGATAATCGCAAGTGTTCTTGTAAGCTTTACAGTTACCGCCTTATCAAGCGTTTGAGAACCGAGACCCCACATATTATCCCAAGTTGCGAAGTAGCTGTTACAGACGAGGTATCATTAGCCGCCGTTCCGGCAAAAATTCCGAAAGCTTCACCGCTGTCTGTCGCAAAGCCCAGGAAAGTTCCGAGATGCGGAAAAATCAATGCCGCAAGAACATTAAAGAAAAAGATTACGGAAATTGACTGAGCGACCTCGTCATCGTCGGCATTAATAACAGGAACGGTCGCCGCAATCGCCGAACCGCCGCATATTGACGAACCGACACTGACGAGAGTTGAAATTTTGCCAGGGATTTTAAAAAAACCTTGCTCAATACAAAAGCAAGAATAAGAGATGTGACTATTGTACTTACTATAATAAATAGGCAGGGACTGAACCCCTGTTTCAAGTATTACATTAAGGTTTAAACCAAAGCCCAAAAGTATAACCGCATACTGAAGAATTTTCTTTGAAGTGAATTTAATACCCGCATCGAGCTTTGATTATCAATGTGATTATCATACCGAACAAAATTCCGAACACAGGCCCGCCGACAATCGGCAAAAGCGTGACGAGAAAATAGGCGGCAACCGCAATGATAAGGCAAAATCCCATACCCATCCAATTTTTCTTAATAAATTCCATACACTATACCTCTTGATTTAATGATGATTAATATTATTCCTGTGCGCCTTTTTACGAAATATGTATATATTCATGCGTACTCCCTGCTATTAAAATAATCATTTTAGTTACTTTTACACTAAAGCTTTTCAGCTCGTCAAAAAATGGGCAATCGGTTAATGGATTGCCCGTTTTTGATTTGGTTTATATCATTTTTCGAGTGGCTTCATTGTCGGGAAGAGGAGGACATCTCGGATTGAGTAGCTGTTTGTCAAGAGCATAACGAGACGGTCAATTCCGATACCGAGTCCGCCGGTGGGCGGCATACCGTATTCAAGAGCGGTGACAAAATCGTAATCTATCATATTAGCCTCGTCGTTGCCGGCTTCACGCAATTTCATCTGTGCCTTAAAGCGTTCCATTTGGTCAATCGGGTCGTTAAGCTCGGAGTATGCATTGCCGTATTCGCCGCCCAAAATGAAAAGCTCAAACCTTTCCGTAAGAGCGGGGCAATCGGGTTTTCTCTTAGTAAGGGGAGAAATTTTAACAGGATAATCCATAATAAAGGTCGGCTGAACAAGCTGTGCTTCAACAAATTCCTCGAAGAAGGAATTGAGGACATCACCCCAGGTTGCCTTTCCGTTTTCTACCTCTATCCCCTTTTCCTTTGCAAGTGAAACCGCCTTTTCGTCATCGGACATAAACTGAGAAAAATCTACGCCGCTGTATTTGTTGACGGCTTCAATCATAGTCATACGCTCAAACGGGGATTCAAGATCAATTTGAGTGCCGTTGAAGACAATTTGCAGACTGTCGCAAACATCGCTTGCGGCGGTTCTGATTATATTCTCGGCAATATCCATCATACCATGGTAATCGGTAAACGCCTGATAAAGCTCAATACAGGTAAATTCGGGATTATGGCGAACATCCATGCCCTCGTTCCTGAAGTTCCTGCCTATTTCATAAACTCTTTCCATTCCGCCGACGATGAGCCTTTTGAGGTAAAGCTCGGTTGCGATACGAAGATACATATCCATATCGAGAGTATTGTGGTGGGTAATAAAAGGTCTTGCCGAAGCGCCGCCCGGGATATTATTGAGAATAGGCGTTTCAACCTCGATAAATCCGAGATTATCGAGATAATTCCTGATTGAAGAAATAATTTTTGAACGCTTTATGAATGTATCCTTGACATTCGGATTGACTATCATATCGAGATAGCGTTTTCTGTATCTGGTATCGGTATCAGTTAAGCCGTGAAATTTTTCCGGCAGAGGAAGAAGCGACTTTGAAAGAAGCCTCATTTCCTTAGTATGAACGGAAATTTCGCCTGTCTTCGTCTTGAAAACAAAGCCGGTGATTTCGACAATATCGCCGATGTCCCAGGTTTTAAATTCCTTAAACGCATCCTCGCTGACATCGTTCATCCTGACATACGCCTGTATTCTGCCGTTCCTGTCCTGAATATCGACAAAATTAGCCTTGCCCATATCACGGCGTGTCATAATACGACCGGCTATGGTTACATCCTTTTCCTCAAGAGAATCAAAATTTGCCTTAATCTCGTCGCTGTGATGAGTTTGAGTGGCAACGGTAATTTCAAACGGGTCTTTGCCGGAGGATTGCAGAGCTTTGAACTTATCAATCCTTATCTGCTTTTGCTCATTTTCCGTAAGAACAACCTCCGCCTTTTGCATCGGTGCGGAATTGGCGTTATTGCCGATTTTTTCGATTATATCGAGAGCTTCCTGCTGAGTATCGGCACTGCCCTGCAAAGCCACGGCGCCCGTCTGCAAAAAGAGCGTATATTTAATTTTATCTCCGTCGGCTTCGACAAGGTATTTGGGATTTGTTTTTTTCTCATCAGAGGCAAGGGTGTTTTGAACTTTCATACGGCTGTTTTTCTTTACCGCTTTAATTCCCCTTTTGCACATATCCTCTTTTTCAAATTCCGGGCCTTTGCCGACCGTCTTGTCATCAATTAAAAATTCAAATGTGAAAGTACCGTTTGGATTCTCGGTTATTTCAAACTTACCTGCCATAAATATACCTCTTGCCGTCAGTGTGTAATCAAACTGAATATTGCTTTATTTGTACTGCTTACTTGCCTATTTTCTTAATTTTATATTCAAGATTACCGATAGGTGCTTCAACAACAACCGTGTCGCCTTTCTTTGCGCCCATAAGCGCTTTGCCTACAGGACTTTCATCGGAAATTTTACCGCTTCTCGGATCGGTCTGGGCAAAGCCGACAATTTCATACACGGCTTCGGTTTTATCGCTGAGCCTTTCAACCGTTACCTTTGAACCCATACTTACAGTGTTATTATCCGAATTGTCAATAATTACGGAATGTTCAAGCTGGTATTCAAGCTCGCTGATTCTCGCCTCTATCTTCGCCTGCTCGGACTTAGCCTCGTCATATTCGCTGTTTTCCGAAAGGTCGCCGTACGAACGGGCAACCTTGAGCTTTTCTGCAATATCTATTCTTCCTTCGGTTTTGAGGGAATCGAGCTCTGCTTCAAGCTCCTGCTTACCTTCCACTGTCATCTTAAATGTTTTAGCTGCCATTATGATCTCTCCTTGTAATTTCAGCTATTGCTGATTTTTTAATCAATATATTATATATTATAATATCCGCTCTGTCAAGAAAAACAAGGTTTACAAAAAAATTCTCAAAGCAAATTCCGCCTGGGTTTTACTTTGAGAATTTATAATATTTATTCAGCGGTTATTTCGTACCCTTGAGTTCGGCTATAGGATCAAGCCAGCCGAGCTTTTTGATAAACAAAAGGGTCACAAGCAGGGAAACGCCGAGGGTAATAACCGCACTTATCAAAAACGACGGCAGAGTAAGAATAGGTTCCATATCAAATTCACTGCCTGAGCTGTCAAGCATAATTTTAACAAGATATTTTCCGAACGGTGCGCCCAAAACAACGCCGATTACAGAAAGAATAAAATTCTGCAAAAGCATAAGACTGAGGAGCATCGGGTTTTGAAATCCTATTACTTTCAGCGTAACAAGCTCCCTTTGTTTTTCCGTAAAGGTGAGCGAACCCATATTGTAAAGTACAACTATTACGAGAAGAACCGCAAAGACTATAAGCACTGCGACAAGCATATTCATACTTTCGGTATAAGCCGACCAAAAATCCGTCATGTCGGCGGCGGTTATAATATTTGCAACAGCATTGCTGTCGTACTGAGCGATATCCTCCATAGTATCGACATAGTTAGGTTCAAAATCATAACCCGACGCTTCAAGTACATCATATGACACTACCATACCCTGCGAAACGGGAACACGGTTAATAATTGTAACTTCACTTTCAGCCCAATTATTTGATGTATAAATATGCCATTTTATTGTGTCACCGGCTTTAACTCCAAGTTCGTCCGCAACCTTTTGCGAAAGCGCCACGGTACCTTCGGTGGGAGCAGAAATATTCCTTTGAACATCCGTTATGTTATAAAGTCCTTTACCCTCGCAGGCGGTGAGGGTTGCGGTAACCTTTTCGCCGTTTGCCTGCACTTCTATCGTCTGCGTTTCTATCAGCTCTCCATCAACATCTAAAGCTATTTTTTGAGCCTGTTCAAGACTTGCATCTTCTTTTAATACAAAGCGGGTGTTGCATACCTGAATTTCATCATACATCCACACTTCCATATCGGAAACAGAATCAAAGCAGCAAAATGCGCATACCAGCAATACCATACAGCCGATTGTACCGACTGCACCCATAAGTGCCCTTATCTTTGCACTTCTGAAATTGCGGATATTCCAACGAACGGCAAAGCCCGTTTTTTTCAAAGACTTCCTTTTTCAAAAGATGTGAGCTTTATTTTTTAGGCGGTTTCGGTTTAAGCGTATCGGCAGGTGCTTCCCTGACTATCAGCAAAGCAGTTATTAATGATGTAAGCGAACAGGCAAGAACTGTTGCGACAGCAACATAAACAAAGGAAATATCCCAGCCGGGTTTCCACTCCGGCAAAGTATAATAGCTCGGCATAGAGGAATAAAACAGGTACGGCAGAGTAAGCGGGCCGATAATCACTCCCGCAGTCGCACCGAAAAGAGACATCCAAAAACCATAGCCGACATAATGTATTATCATAGACGATTTTGAAAATCCGAGAGCACGAAGTGTACCGATTTGCGTTCTCTGACTGCCGATAAGGCGGTTCATACTCGTTGTTATCGCAAGAACGGCAACGAGCATAAACACTATCGGAAAAACATCGCCCATCACTTTATGCTGTTCCATCTCGCTGTCGAGCATTTGAACACCCGAATTTTCACTTCTTGTAATATAAAGTGCGTATTTATCCGAGAGGATATTTTGTATATCATCGTCAAGCGACTTTGCGTCGGCGGAGTCCGAAACGGTTATAATAATTTGATTATACGGTATTTGGGAAATAAATTCAGATTCGTCCTCTTCCTCGAGCATACTCACCAAGGAATCCTTTGAAATAAGATTTATAAGGCTTGAATATCCCTCCGCCGTTTCGCTGTCCAAAAACATTTCAGCGAGCTCGGAGACGGTGTACTCATCGCTTTTTACGGTATTAATTATATAATCCTTGAACGGAAGCGAATTGACGGAGCAATACGCAAAGCCGACATTGTTATAATTCGGCCACAGGTCATTTTCGTTTGAATAATACTGATATTCAGATGAGCAAATAAGACCTGCAACAGTCCTTGTCATATCCGTACCCTGAAAGGAAATTGTATAGCTGTCGCCGACGCTGATATTTTTTGCTTCGGCAAACTGTATATCAAGCCATATTTTATCATCTGAATCAGCGTCAAACTCCTCGCCCTCGGCAATATACGGCTTGCAAATATCGTTATCCTTAAGTGCGCAGAGATATATAACAGGGCTGTTATCATCGGCACCGGTTGCCTCGATATAAAATCTTTTCTGTGCAGAGGTTACGCCGTCGAGAGATGATATTTTTTTCAACATCTTCGGAAGAAAAATTTTCTCCCCAAATCCAGCCGTCGGCAAGATTAGTCTGCGAGTAATATTCCTCTCTTGTTTTTCAACTCCTGCCCACTCCCCTCCTATGCCGGAGAAAATGAATACGCCGAGGAAAGCCATAAGAAATACGAAAAAAACTGCATTTTGTTTTTTCCCATATCACGCAGCATTTTTTTAAAAAGCATTGTCGCTCACCTCGCTTATATCAAGCGGTGATTCGTTTTTCTCAACGCTTTGAATTTTGCCGTTTTTGAGCCTGATCACCCTATCGGCGGCAGGAGCAATCGATGAATTGTGAGTTACGATTATGACGGTTTTTTCTCATAATCGCAAAGAGAACGAAGCGTTGAAAAAATCTGCATACCGGTTACACTGTCAAGCGCACCTGTAGGTTCGTCACACAAAAGGAGCTTAGGATTTTTCGCAAGTGCTCTTGCAATTGAAACTCTCTGCTGCTCGCCGCCCGATAACTGTGATGGGAACTGATCGGCATAATCTTCAAGTCCGACATCACGAAGTGCTTTGTTTGCATCGACGGAATTTTTGCAAATGGATTTTACCAAAGTGACATTCTCACGGCTTGTAAGATTGGGAATCAAATTATAAAACTGAAATACAAAGCCGACATTTTCAGCCCTGTATTTTGTCAGTTGCTTGTCGCTCATTCCGACGATGTTCAAGCCGTTTACGGTGATTTTGCCCTCAGTAGCCGTGTCCATTCCGCCGAGCAAATTCAAAAGCGTTGATTTGCCTGCGCCGGACGGACCGAGGATAACAACAAATTCGCCCTCGTCAATCGTAAACGAAGCGTTATCCAAAGCCGAAACCGTGAGACTGCCGCTATAAAAGCGCTTGGTTACATTTTCAAATACAATAAGATTTCCATAATTGCCTCTCTCTTTGATGTGATGTTATTAAATATCAAAACGCAGTGCGTTAGTTCAAGCTAACTTCTTGCCAATAAAAAACGCAGTCCGGATGATGTAGGTGGTTGATGGTGGACTGTGTTTCTCTATTAACTTAAGGGACAAGTTAAAGTTAGCTTTCACTAACTACATATAAGTTAGCGCATTCTAACTCATTTGTCAACACCTTTTTTATTTTTTTTTGCAAATTTTTTATTTGAGAAAGAATTAATGCGACAGATGCGAAAATACTATTGTAATTTTTGGCATAAAAAAGCGGGCGGATAATATCCGCCCCTACTACCGTGTATCGTCTAAAACTTTATGAATAGTTTTTATCGTTGTGTAATTTACTTCTTGTATTTTAATAGAAAATTATATGATAATTCCAGTCATTTATAAACTTTTAGTAAATACAAGGTACTACTGTTTTGTGTTTATTAAAAGTTTACGAGCATATGCGACTGCCGTAAATGCTTTTATTAAAATATTGTTATCTTGCCGGCGATAATATCCGCCCTACAGAATTATTTATTATATTATAATCTTATGACCATTTGAGGCCTTTGATTGAAAAGCCGAGCGTTGGTTCAAGTCTGTTCTTTTGAATAACGGCTACAACCTTGGTTATTCTGTCGGCATCGGAAACCGTGCCTGTTACCTTATAGAAATTGTTATTGCCGAGATCCTCTATTTTTTTGATAACAACAGTCTGTTTTTTACTCGGAAAACTGCTAATAATAAATTTGTTATTACTGTAGGTTATCGGAGTATCTTCAACAGAATTGCACTTTGTTTTGAAATTAACAACCGTGTTGCCGTAATACTTGAACAAATCAAGAATTATGGGGTTAGCGGCATAGGAATTATCCTTGCCTGTTGCCGTTCCTCCGTCACGCTGTGCCATCCAAACCGCCGTATAAACTGCGGTTTCTACAGGTACGCCCTCGGAATTTTCATAATTTTCAAGATAGAGATACGGAACCTCGAGCATAGAAGCGATAATCTCCTGGTCTGCAAGAGAGAAGCTGACTTCATCACCAGTGTCGGAAGTTTTCGGTACAACCTCGGTGCCTGTAAATTTGGTGGTGGCGCTGTTCTCTGTCAGGGAAACGCTTTTTTTGGTTGTGGCGGTAGTTTCTTCCTTTTTGGTTGTGGTTGTTGACGAATCCGAAGATGAGCCTGACGAGGAACTCGATGAACCAAAACCGCCCAAGTCGGAATCGGAACTGTCGGAATCCGAAGAATCAGAGCTTGACGATGATTTATAGGTTGTCTTAACCGTTACGGGATTACCCTTTTTATTTGTAACCGGCTCGCCGTCGGAATCTATCTTCTGGGCATAGGTGTTGCCGTCCTCGTTTGTTTTATAAATAACGGCTACCTCGGTAGTGACGACATTGCCGTCTTCGTCAGTGACTTCCGTTCCGTCCTCATCGGTTACGGCTTCCGTCTCATACCCATATTCGGTATCAACATCTTCAAGATCCGTTTCTTCGGCGGAAGTTGTGGTTGTATCTGTATTCTCACTGTTCTTTGACGAACAGGCGACAAATACGAACGAAATAGCCAAAAGCACCGCAAGGACTAATACTATACTTTTTTTCGAAATAACCACCCTCTTGATTAAAATGTCAAAATCAGTTGCTTAGATAATTATATATTTTTCTTTCCGAAAAGTAAATACTATTCCAAAAATATGAACAAAGATTTAACTCATTATTCATAATATTTACATATTTTTACATTATTGTAACGATAGAATTTTGTACAAAATTCCTTATTAAAGGTGATGAAAAATTGAAAGAATCAACCACTCTTGCAGTATGCTCTATAACCACGGCGCTGTCAGTAGTGTTTCTTTTCCTCGGCGGAATAACATATATTTTCGCCTATGCAATGCCAATACTCGTCGGTCTGCTGATGATAATGATTAAAACCACATTCGGCACAAAAAGCGCATGGATAACTTATACGGCTACAAGTTTGCTGTCTTTTATGCTTGTTGCTGACAGAGAGTGTATGCTGATGTATATTATGATATTCGGATATTATCCAATCATTAAAAGCGCAATTGATAAAATTAAATTGACACCGGTCAGGGTTATTGTAAAGCTGATTTTATTTAATGCAATGCTGTGCGGATGCCAGCTTTTGCTTGTCTATGTTTTCGGTATTCCGTTTTTGAGCGAGGGCGAGGGTAAATATATAATAGTAATATTCGCAGTGATGATGAATTTGCTGTTTTTGATTTACAATAAGCTGACGGGTATGGTTTTCAGATTATATAAAATTAAAATTGAAAAGAGGATAAAAAGGATTTTTAAGTAATATAATTGTCAAACAAGAT
>JAJQGZ010000116.1 GCA_021200075.1 Clostridiales bacterium
GACGCCGTAATATTAGGAACGCATATATCTGATTTTACATCACGGCCGACTGTAATTTTTGAATTTGGAATAAGCGTTTTTATCTTCCAACTGAAGTTATCGTCATTTGTTGTGGTGGAAAAAAGGATAAACACCTTTTGCGCTGACATTGCGTCGCCTATGCTTATAACATCGCCGTCGTGAATCGGAACAGGTGTTGTCGGCATTGAATTTGTCGATTTTAACTGCTTTGAATTTACATATGTTCCGTTCAGGCTTGCCAAATCGCTCAATATAAATCCACTGCCCTGTGCGGAAATAATGCAATGCTGGGATGAAACGAAATGTGAAAAGAGCGAAAGATTATTTGCTCCGCCTGCTCTGCCTATTATTACCTGATCGTCGGTTATCGTATAAGTTTTCAGCGGACTGTTTGGCTCTAAAATTATAAGCTGAGCCGACTGCAATACATACAATATCCTTACCTCCTTAACCCTCTTAACCTAATTTGAAGCCGTTGTTCATATCGCCGAGATATATATTCGTCTGGCTGTCAAGCACAACGGGCGTATTGTTTTGTATTCTGTCCCCGGTTCGAGGAATACTCCGTTTGTGGAATAATCTATAACTGTGTAATTGCCTCTTTGGTTGTTGTATGAAATCGAGCAGTGCTTTCTGCTGACATAACTGCCTACGCTTTGGTCAATTACTATCTGGCACTCCTGCGGATTTTTGCTGATGAACAATGTTTCGCCGCTTCTGAGCGGAAATTCATAACCGGCATACATACCCTTTATTCCGGTGATTTTACCTGTTGTGGAATAGCTTACCGGCATTGTAGCCTGCACGCTGTCCTACTGCATAGGCGAATATCCCTGACCCTGCGGAGTGTACATAGGATTTTGATTTACTGTACCGTACTGCGGCCGATTTGCATATCTGCCGGCATTGCCGGAACCGTAGTCCTGTGCGTTTGCGGCGTACTGATACTGCTTTTGCCCTCCGAGATTCTGCACGACGTCTTTCGGCTTTGCAAGTACAAGCTCGATAATCGCAACGATTATACAAATGACGTTCGTCACAATAACAGCGTAAAATCCGTAGCCTTCTTTAAAGACTTGAAATTTTGTGGATGTTGTAAAAAATGTAATTTCAACAGTTCCGCCGATGCAAAGCAATATAATGGATACAACTGCCTCTATTAAAGAAACACAAGATATGACAAGTGGGACTATTGAGCGTTTCTTTCCGTTAAGAAAAGAAAATACGATTACCAAGAGCGTACATATCAGCAGTACCGCAACTATTGAAAAAACAATTATAATTACAGCTTTTAAAAAAATCATGCGTTTCCTGATAATTAGAAAATAGTTCTTTAATCTTATCAAGCAAATTCATAATTTGAAAGACGCTGTAACTTTCATCAACGATATTGAAAAGTTGTACTGAAAACTCTATTTTTGCAAACCAAAACAACATAGGGATAAAACCTATGGTTGAAACAATAGGTTTAATCGGTATTTTAGCGAGAGTTGAACTGCCGTTATTATCCATTTTTTATTCTCCTAATTCTGACAAATTCCGCGCTAAAAATGCGAAAAGCCGTTATCCGAGCCTGAAGCCGTTGCTCCTGTCGCCCAGATATATATTTGTCTTACCGTCCAAAAGAACCGATACATTGCCTGCGATACGATCCCCGTCTTCAAGATAAACTCCTGCGGATGAGTAATCGACCACAGTATAATTGCCCTTTTGGTTATTATACGAAACCGTGCAGTACCTGCCCTCTATTGACGAAGACTCCAAAACTATTTGGCAAAATTGCGGATCGGTTCCGAAAGTGACGATTTCTCCGCTTTGAATTGGAAATTCATAACCGCTGTACATTCCGCTCAATCCTGTTATTTTGCCGGTAAAATCATAGCTTTTTGCAACGGTTTAATACGGCTCGTCCGCAAAACTTCCTGCATTGGTATTTGCATTTTCAATCGGAGCGTTAATCTGCGCCGGCTTATTTTGAGGGGGTAGAGGCGTTTGATTTTGCACATTGCCGTACTGCTGAGGCGGATTTTGATTTACAACCTGCACCACGACATTCGGCATACCGTAATTTGCATTTTTCGCAAGCTCGATTCTCTCAAGCTTATTTTCCGTATATTGCAAGAGCTGAACATAGCCGTAAAAATCCGCAAACGCACTGACATCACTGTTAAACTGCGACATCGCCACAAGCGGCCCGATACCTATCCAAATACCCAACAGCGTCCAGGCGACATATGAACCACCGCTGTACGATACCTGAAGCTGCGGCCCGTAACGATAAGCATTGTCCTGAAGCCTTGTCATCGCTTTATATGCCCACACGAGGGGATAAATATACAGCGTTATCGGCCCCAAAAGCAGAGCGGCGACAAGGCAGTGAACCTGTTTTTTACCGTCGCCCTCGCATATTTTATTCGTCGCAGAGCCGAGCTGACAATATAAAATTATTGTATAAATTCCGCAGGTGCATATTGAAAGCAGTATCACCAAAGCGGTGCTTCTTTTTTTAACCATTAATCTCCCTCCTCGGTTATGGGCAGACAATGAAGTTTTGTTGAATTATTTTTCGCTGTCGTCCTCGGTGTCCTCTGTCCACTCAAATTTATCACAGCAAAGAGGAACGAATGTGAGAACGGATTTGCCCACCTTTATCTCGTCATACGCTTTAAGCTCCTTGACTGTCAAAATAACAGAACCGTTGAGATATGCAAGCTGCTTTGATTCCCCTGCCTGAACGATGAAAGTATTATCGTTCGGCTCATAAATAACCGTAACATGCTTATCCCTTGATACGGAATTGTCCTTGCTGAGAGAAACATCCATACTGTTGTTCCTGCCGATAAAGTTCTTACCGGAAACAAGGCGGAAATCATTGCCGTACTGCGGGCCCTTTGTGCATACAAGCCAGCCTACAACAGGGAGCTTGCCCACCTTTGTCGGGAACATTGCAACGGTTTTGCCGGTATCATCGGTTCCGGATACCGGAGAAGAGTTGATAGGCTGAGTTGCAGGGGTTGACGAATTTGAATTTGAGCCGATATTGTTATTCATAAATATCGGCTGGGTTGCGCCCGGGCCGCTTGTTGCGCCTGCATTAGCGGCGGCATTGGCGTTAGCGTTGGGGAAAAGCGGCTGTGTTGCTCCCTGATCGTTTGACGGTGCGGAAGCACCCTACGGGAACAACGGCATAGTTGCTCCGTCATTTGAAGACGGTGCGGAAGCAGCCGACTGTGCCGACGGGTCACAATGTGGGCAGGTGCTGTACTTATCGGCATCGTAAAAGTGGCCTTGATTGCATCTTGTTAAGTTCATAATAAAATCCTCTTGAAAGTAAATTATTTATAATGTTTATTTATTAGTAAGTTTTGTTAATTATACGATTGGTTTGTACGCAATAAATTTTACGTTTTTTATCACTGCACTCTCAATGCGATTACCAAGGTATTATCCTGGTGCGGATTTCCCCTTGCCGACTGCAAAATCCACAAGCGCCGTTGCGGCTCTTTGCATATCGTTGATATTCGCCTTGACCGTATTGCAAATCTCGTCCTTGCTGAGGCTCCTGTACAAGCCGTCCGAGGTGAGAATTATGCAATCGCCCTTTTGGAGCATTGCGCTGTTCAAATCTATAAGCTCAATACACTCAATACCCATAACACTGGTTAAAGCCTCTTTGTGCGGGTCGTTATAAGCGTCCTCTATAGTGATATTTCCTCTTTCAACCTGAACAAGCGAATCGGCAAGATAATTATGCTCCTTGTTGACGAGGTAAAGCTGATCTCCTCTGAGAATATAAATGTGACTGTCCCCGACGGAAGCCCACTACAGCTCGTTCCCCTTATTATAACGCTTATAAGAGTTGAGCCTGCTCCGAGAGGGTTGCCGTATTCATCCTCAATACCGGCAACATCGTTGTCTATTTGAATTATACTGTTCCTGAAGAAAGCGGGAACATTAATATCATTGCTTGTATTTTTGAAGCTTTCAAGCAGTTCCTTAATACAAAGAGCGCTCGCCTTTTCTCCGCCGTTCATTCCGCCCATTCCGTCGCACAAAACTGCCATAAACATTTTGTCCGGTGTGAACTGCGTTGCTCCCGGGTCGGAAACTGCAATAGCGTCCTGCTGATATTCACGCCTGCCGATATTGATTGCCAGACCGATTATCGAGCCGGCTCTGCTTTCAGCCCTTGTCTTTTTGGTTGTAACCGTATTGACCGGCGTTTCCGCAAGCTGCGCCTGGCTGATGATTTTCTGCCTTTTTTGCTCCTCGGTTTGAGCAAAATACGGTTGAGCAGGATTGGGATGCAGTGACTGAGGAGGCTGTTGAGACGTTTGGACTTCGCTGCCCTTGCTCCTGTTTTTATTTTGAAGCTCCTCAAGCGTTATGCTCTGCCGCTGAACGACATTGTTGCCCTGCTGCTTGGCAAGCCTTTGAATTTCCTGGGCATAAAGGTCAACCTTTTTATTTTCCGACTTGGCGTTTTTGAGCCTTTCCTGCCGTTCGGCTTCGTTCATAGCATCGCTTATGGCTATATATTTTTCAATCGTCTTTTTTCTCAACTCTGCTCTTTCCTCTTCGGAAAGTTCTTTTTCTGTCATTGACGATGTTTTTATCGTAATTATTCTTGTTTTTACCGAAAACTCCCAAAATAGCATCACCCCCCCCTTACATTAATCTTACGCTTAGGCTCAAGCCTTTTTCATACAGATAAAAGGAATCACCCGATCTTGCGTGGTACTGAGCGTCCCTTTGCAGCCTTATTGAATTGGCGCAAAAGGTTCCGTTGGTCGATTTATCAATAACTATAAATTCATTTTTATTCCTGTCATAACCGATAAGGCAATGACACCTGCTGATTTCCGGATAATCGTCAACATACAAATCAACTTTTCTCATATCCCTGCCGATTGCGACAAACTGATTTTCCGGAATGGAAACACGCTTGCCTGCCGCTCTGCCGGTGTTGACGACAACATACGGCTGGAACCTGGATTCCTCAACATCTGACGCTTTGATTTAATAAGACTTATAGTCTTGGATTCAAGCTGTGTTTCATTGATTGCAAATGCAGGAGCGAGAGTATCCAAAAACTCGTTCATATTCTGATAACGGTACCTGCAATCGAGCCTCATTGCAACCTCGATTGAATCGGAAACAAGATCAGGTATACCGCAATTAAGATATTTAAGCGGTGTCAAAGTATCGTTTTTCTCACGCTTATCGGCGGGGACAAGAGGCTGATCCGTTACGGAAGCGTAGAATGTTGCGCCGAGCGCATAAATATCCGTCCACGACCCTTGGGACGAATTAATATCATACTGCTCCGGCGGAGTAAAGCCGGGCTTGAGGAATATTGATTCATTGGACATTGTATTCTTTTCCAAATAATTTGTGGAAGCACCGAAGTCGATAAGCTTTATACTGCTGTTGGTTGCCATCATTATATTTTCAAGGCTGATGTCACGGTGGATAAATCCTTTTTTGTGAACCTCCATAAGTGCAGAACCGATTGTCATTATAATCAAAAGCGCTACACTGCACGACAGGCGGTCGCTCTTACTGTTGGTAAAGGTCTTTATCGTAACTCCGTCAATATATTCCATGACGAGATATTCGGTATTGTTTTCGCCGAAATAATCTCTTACATCAACTACAAATGTGTTGTCCTTTAATTTATAAAGAGTATCAATTTCTTCCCTGAAATTACGCTTGCAGTATTCAAAGGCGTACTCCGTTTCCTCCGAAATGGGATTAACCGAAAGGTTATCCGCCCTTTGAGCATAGCTTTCTGGCATATATTCTTTTATTGCGACTGTTTCGTTATTGAACAAATCCTTTGCGATATATGTTATTCCGAATCTGCCTCTGCCGAGTATCCTGCCGAGCAAATATCTGCCCTTGAGAATATTCATCGGAGCAATAGCGCTTCGGTCAAAATTCATATTGGTATTGCTTTGATCGTATCCGCAGTTGGGACAGACCGAACTCGCAGTCTCGCAAAAGCAGTTCGGACAAATAGGATAATTCATTTACTTTCCCCTTGCATCACTGCATAACTGCATATCAGTATTGCAAAATGAGCGTTGTGTTGCCTATCATAATTTTATCCCCGGGAGTAACAAAGGTTCTTGTCCTTATCGGAACTCCGTTGACATATGTTCCGTTAGTTGTCTGCAAATCGGTTATTGCAAATCCGCTTTCAACACATTCAGCAACAATATACTGGCGTGATAATTGATTGTCGTCAATACAAAGCTCGCACATATCGGAACGCCCTACAAACATACTGCCGCTGACATTAAATTCCGCCCTTGCAAGCTGACCGTTGCCCTTTATGATATTGAAGACCAGTGACTTTCCGCTCGGCTTCTTTTCCTCTACTATATGTACCTGCTGTTGCTCAGCCTCTTCAACCTGGGTGATGAAAATATCCTTTATTTTGTCAACTTTCTTTTTCTTTTTCAGATTGAGAAGAATCAGATAAAGCGCAAGCAGGAATACTACCGGGATAAGAACAATTCCGACTATAATAAGAATTTTAACAATAATCGGAGTTGCCGTTACTTTTTGAGTAATAGTGGGTTCGGCAAGCGAATTTTGCGAATCGCTCATATCTGTCACATCAGAAAGGTTAAATGTGTATTTGCCGGAATATATTTTGCTTTCCGCCGCAAGCTTGATGCTATCCTTTTCATCGGAAGCATATTTCTTTTCAACAAGCGCAAGCTCTTTTTTGCCGTCGTTATATGTAACAGTACAGCCATCTATGTTTTCAACCGGCTCGCTGAAAGTGATTACAAAGCTGTTGGAGGATTTTTCATAAGTGATTTCCTCAACCTCGGGTGCGGTGCTGTCGTCCTTTGCCTTGGCGTCCACATCCGCCTCAATTTGAGTGCCGCCGATTTTTATTTTCAGCTTTTCGGTGCCGAGGCTCTTCTTGCTCGAAGCTTCAAACTCAACCATCGTTACATTTTTGATAATCTTTTTAAGAGAATCAAAGCGTTCCTTTGCATTTGAGGAATCAAACTTTTTAAGCCCTCCTCCGGAGGTACGGCAAATCTCGCCGAAATTATCCGCCGAATCCTTGTCCACCGTCGATATGCACATACCGTAAATAGGGAATTTATGTGTATCTATAACATCAATAAGCTCGCTTTTTGACATCTCTCCGGTTTCATAATCCGCCCCGTCGGAAACTACTATTGCATATTTCCTGTCGTAATCCTCGTCCTGAGATTTGTTAAACGCTTTGTTTATCGCTGAATAAAATGTTGTTCCGTCGGAATTACATTCTATGCCGTTTATTGCACTTTCTATTTTTGAATTGCTCTCTCCGTCCTTGAGCAGAGCTTTTATTTCCTTGCCGAAGGTCATCAAAACGAATTTGTCGTTTTCTCCGAGCGACTCGGCATATTTTATCAAATAAGGTTTAAGAGCGTTCAGCTTGCTCTGTTCCATCGAAGTTGAAATATCAATCAGCATATAAACCGAACGGGTACAATCGTCCTTGACGGATACCGCCGTCAATTCCTCACTACCGATTTTCGCCTCGTCTATGTCTTCGATTGAAACATCGCCGCTGATTTCCGCAACGGCGTCGGGAAGATTAACATCAACCGCACGGATTTTTGTATCATCGGCATATACTGCGGTGATTGAAGAAAAGAAAGCCGTAAGCAGTACAAGCAAAACAGATAAAGCGGAAATTAATCTTTTATTCACTCCAATCATGCCCCCTCTCTGCAATATGGAATAAATATATACGAGCTTTCGCCCGCCGTAATTTTGTCCCCGTCCGAAAGCTCCGCCGCTTCCGTAAGGCTTTTGCCGTTAAAGTAAGTAAGCCCGTTACCCGGGGAAACAAAAACTTTGCGCTTTGCGGATCGTATGTAATTACAAAATGCTTTTCACGGCTGATATGCAAATCGTTGATTTTAATATCGTTTTTCATTGACCGACCTACGGAGTTATTGTTAATATGCACTTCAAAGGAGCGGCCTCTGTTTTCCCCCTCGATACCGACTATCCAACCTGCAACAGGGTCGATGTTATTCTTTTGCATAAATATTCCGACCGTCTTTTTGCGGATTATCGTCGCTTGAGTTCTGCGAATCGTTGCTTATATGCGCAAACTCGGGAGATGCCGGCTTGAACACTGCCACGGTTTTATCCGAACTGTCAACAACCGGAGAAAACGGAGAATTCATTCTTTTACAGTGCGGACACTCATTATATTTTGAATTATCATAATAATGCTTGTTTTTGCACTGAACTATTGCCATATATTACTCCCTCCGTCAAAAACCGAAATCAACACGCCGAACAACAAAAAACAGAAAAAATATAAAAAACATAAACAGAAAAGCAGACCCGTGCATTTGCACAGACCTGCCTGATTGCGTTACAAATAAGCCGAAGAAATACGGCTTGAAGAATTATATTCAATTTGTGAACCGAGTGTATTAATACAAAAATATGTTTTGCAATTTTTTACGAAAATATTGATATCCAAGACCGCACCTCCCGACGCAAATATGCGAAGCAGTTTTTCGATTCAATAATAAATCAAAATAAAAAATGAACGGCAGCAATGACGGTGGCTTGCAAATCTTGCAAAAATATTTCAGTTTGGAATTATATACTCAGTCCTCCGATTTAGCTTTCAGTAAGCGAATAATGCCTCATTCAAACTGTTTTTCATTTTTATTTTTATTACAGCATTATACCAAATATTTACACATATTGCAATATTTTTTAATAAATTATTATATTATATTAAAAGAAATATTAAATAAAACAGTAAAAAAACTGTTTACACACAATCGGTGCAAACAGTTTTTGGATATTTTACTTTTTTGCCATTTCTTCACGGGCTTCTTTGATTCTTTGAACAAAGATTTTACCGGTTTCGGTAATCTTGTTATAATCGCCGGTTTTTGCTCCGGCAATCAGCGACGAGCCTGCTCCTACAGCAACGGCTCCGGCTTTTATCCAATCCTTGACATTATTGATGTCAACTCCGCCTGACGGCATCATAACCGCATTCGGAATCGGGCCGTGAATATCCTTGATAAATGTTGTGCCTGCAATATCGCCGGGGAAAATTTTGAGCACATCGGCTCCGCATTCCATTGCACGGACAGCCTCTGTCGGAGTGTAGATACCGGGCATTGAGGGAACGCCGTAGCGGTTGCAGGTTTTAACTGTCTCCGGGTCAAAATAAGGAGCGACAATATATTCTGCTCCCGCAAGAATTGCTATACGAGCGGTGGCGGCGTCCATAACGGTGCCTGCGCCGATAATGATTTCGCCGTTGCTGTACTTTGCACACATAGCTTCTATAAGCTCGTCTGCGTGCGGAACCGTAAATGTAAGTTCTATAGCGGCTACACCGCCTGCAATACAAGCGTCGGTAATCTTTTCCGCCTGCTCAACGGATTGGGCACGAACTACCGCAACTATTCCGACTTCCTGAATTTTTGACAGAGTTTTGATTTTATCAGACATCTTTCTTCTTGTATGATATAGTTAGCTATTAAATCATACCCTTTCATAAAATTTACGCTTA
>JAJQGZ010000099.1 GCA_021200075.1 Clostridiales bacterium
ATCATCACCTCCGTTTAAATATCCCTGCTTCTTCGGTACCGATATTGATTCTAAGGAAAATCTTATTGCCAGCCAGTTTGATACGGTTGACGATATTGCAAAAAAAATCGGTGTGGACAGTCTCGGCTATCTTTCCGTTGATGCTATTCATCACCTTGCGGAAAATTCCGATTGCGGATTTTGTGATGGTTGCTTTACAGGTAAATATCCTATAGAAATGCCCAAGGAGCAGCCTAAGGATAAGTTTGAGGAAAAGCTCAATAATTTCTCATCATATTATCAGGTGCTTGACTGATGGTGTTTTAATCGGGGTGATTTTAATGAAGCTCAGCTTCAGTGCCAATACTGTTTTAAACAAACTTGCAAACGCCGTTGAGGGCGTTGAAAATGAAAGCGAAATGCTGCTGAGACTTATTATAGGCTTGGCGGTCTTTTTGCTTCTTGCAATTTTTAGGAAGCAAATATCAAAAGCCATTGTATCGCTTGTTACAAAGCCGATAGCAAAAAAGAGCGAAAAGGTCTGCAATTCTCTCAGGGAAAGTATGTTTCACCCTTTTTCTTTTTTGGTAATCGTTATCGGCATTTATGCCGCTTCAGAAATTATTGCTCCGACCGGGGAAATAAGAAGTACGCTTTTGCTGATATTAAAACTCGGTACTATTATTTGCGCCGCTTGGTTTGCAATTGCGTTTATCGGCAGCGATTTTTCGGTTATTTCAAAGGAAGACGACAGTAAAACCAAAAAAACCGCAATTACATTTATAGGCAATTTTACCAAGGCACTGATAATTGTTATAGCGGTGCTTTTGGTGCTTGAGCAGTTCGGCATATCCGCTTCAAGTATTATCGCCACACTCGGTGTCGGCGGTGTTGCGGTCGCTTTTGCCTGCAAGGATGCGATCGAAAATATGATTTCCGGCTTTATAATTATCTTTGACAAACCCTTTGAAGTCGGCGATTCAATTCAAATTGACGGCGACATCGGCACCGTAGAGGATATTAAAATCCGTACCACAAGGCTCAGATTGGTTGACGGAACGGAAAAAGTATATCCCAATACCTCTCTCACAAGCAAGGCGATTATCAATATTTCCAATATGGATAAACGCTCTTTCAACGAGACTTTGTGGATAGAATATAAGCACAGCGGTGTGCAGGTGGAAAAGTATTGCGAGGATTTAAAACAGCTTATTTTAAAATATGACTGCGTTATCCCCGATGATGTGAGGGTTAATTTTCTCGATTACGGCTCTGATGCGCTCGAAATAAATATTTTCTTCTATGTTACGATTGTCAATTATGCTCAGTATCAGGAGTTTAAAAGCAAAATTAATTCAGATATAAAGAGCTTTACCGACAGTTCGGATATTAATATGGCGTTCAAATCCCGCACAATTTATATTGCCGAGAACGAAAAAGATACCGATAAATCCGACGATGATGAGCAAAAATCCTCGAAAGAGTGAATCAAAGAATAAAATAACGCTAAATAATCAAAACTCAATATGCTGATGATATAACAAGCCTTTCGTGTTCGTTTTTTGTATACACGCAAGGCTTTTATATTTTTTATATTTTTTTAAATTAGGGATTGATAATTTCAATGTTTTTTGATAATATATTAAAAGTGTTTTTCACTGCAAAACAATTGTCTGCGAGCGGCGGACAGCCAGCCGGTAAAGTACGGCTAAAAGGACGGCTATATGTATTATGGATAAAATTAATTATTATCTTGTCGATGCAAGCATTCTTCCGGATGTTTTTTCGGGAGTTGTAAAAGCAAAGGAGCTTCTCCTTTCCGGCGAAGCACCGTCGGTAAGCCGTGCGGTAAAAATGGCGGGCATTTCCCGAAGTACATACTATAAATATAAGGACGCTGTCTTTGAATATAATTCCGATGACAGCGACGAAACCGCAACGGTCAACGCAACGCTCAGGGATAACGCCGGTGTTCTTTCCGCTCTTACGAACGAGATTTACAGAGCCGGTGCAAATGTTCTTTCCGTCAATCAAAGCGTTCCGGTCAATTCGGTTGCAAAGGTTTCGGTAACCGTCAGGATTTCGCAAATGACAATGTCGGTTGAAAAACTGCTTGAAAATATCAAATCAACAGACGGCGTAACTGCCGTGTCTTTACTATAGGAGGTAATAAAATGAAAGTTGCCGTTATGGGCTACGGAACCGTAGGTTCCGGAGTTGTCGAGGTAATAGAGAAGCACAGCGACTCTCTCGTCAAAAAAACAGGCGGAAAATCCATCGAGGTTTCACGCATACTCGACTTGCGTGATTTTCCGGGCGATAAGCACGAAAAGCTGTTTACAAAGGATTTTAACGATATTCTCAACGATAAAGATATAGCCATAGTTGCTGAAACTATGGGCGGTATCAATCCGGCTTTTGATTTTACTATGAAGCTTCTCAAAGCCGGCAAAAGCGTTGTCACATCAAACAAAGAGCTTGTTGCGCAAAGAGGTCTTGAACTTCTCAATGCTGCTCAGGAAAGCGGAACAAATTATCTTTTTGAAGCGTCGGTCGGCGGCGGTATTCCGATAATCCGTCCGCTTGCACAGTGCCTTTCCGCAAATAATATCGAGGGTATAGTAGGTATACTCAACGGCACAACCAACTTTATCCTCACTATGATGATAGAGCAGGGTATGCAGTTTGACGAAGCGCTCAAGCTTGCTCAGGAAAAGGGCTATGCCGAAAAAGACCCGACTGCCGATATTCAAGGTCACGATGCCTGCCGCAAGGTGTGCATACTCGCTTCTCTTGCATTCGGCAAACATGTATATCCCAATCAGGTTGAAACCGAGGGAATTACAAATATAACTCTTGAAGATGTTTCCTATATCAATTCCGCAGGCGGAGTTATAAAGCTTTTGGGTCAGATAATTTATATAAGCGATGATAAAATTGCCGCATTTGTAAGCCCTGCCGTCGTATATAACGGTTCACAGCTTGCGTCCGTTAAGGATGTTTTCAATGCCGTTCTTGTAAGGGGCGACGCAGTGGGAGATGTCTGCTTCTACGGCCCGGGCGCAGGTAAGCTTCCGACCGCTTCCGCCGTTGTTGCCGATATTATCGACTGTGCAAAGCATACAGACAGGAAAAAGATATTCGGTTGGGGCGAGGGTTCGCCTGACTATGTTGTCGATTATAAAAGCTCTGTTAAAATGCTGTTTTATATTCGTGCAAAGGCAAGCTGTACAAAGATAAATTCCGTGTTCGGCGAGGTCAAGTATCTCACCCGAAAGGGTCAGCCGTCAGACGAGGTAGCGTTTATTACCGATATTATGACGGAAAACGAGCTTAATAAGCTTCTTTTAGATGTTGACGGCATCGAGGTTATTAATACTATCAAAGTAACCAATTATTAATATTAGATTAAAATATACCAAATTCCGAAAGGAGTGTTTCATAGTATATGGGACTTATTGTACAAAAGTTCGGCGGTTCGTCTGTTGCCGATGCCGAACGGGTTATGAATGTCGCAGGTATTGTAACCGATACCTATAAGAAAGGCAACGATGTTGTAGTCGTTGTTTCCGCACAGGGCGACACAACGGATGATTTGATTGAAAAAGCAAATGAAATTAATCCAAAGGCTGCCAAGAGGGAAATGGATCAGCTCCTCACCGCAGGCGAACAAATTTCGATTTCACTTTTGGCTATGGCGATTGAAAAACTCGGTTGTCCGGTAATCAGCTTGCTCGGTTGGCAGGCAGGATTTAATACAAATTCAATTTACGGTTCCGCAAGGATAAAGCATATCAAGCCAAACAGGCTTCAGGCGGAAATCGCAAAGCATAATATAGTTGTCGTGGCGGGATTTCAGGGCATAAACCGTTATGACGATCTCACAACTCTCGGCAGGGGAGGTTCCGATACCTCGGCGGTTGCCATTGCGGCGGCTCTCAAGGCTGACAAATGCCAGATATATACGGATGTAGAGGGCGTTTATACGGCTGATCCGAGGAAAGTTGATAATGCCGTTAAGCTTAAAGAAATAACATATGATGAAATGCTTGAGCTTGCCACTCTCGGCGCTCAGGTGCTCAATAACCGTTCAGTAGAAATGGCAAAAAAATACGGAGCGGAGCTTGAAGTTCTTTCCTCGCTCAACCCCATTCCCGGTACTATTGTTAAGGAGGCAGCAAAGATGGAAAAAATGTTAATCAGAGGCGTTACAATGGATAAGGATGTTGCGCTTGTTTCAATATTAAATTTACAGGATACCCCCGGCATTGCGTTTAAAATATTCTCAAAGCTTTCCTCAAAGAATATTAATGTAGACATAATTCTTCAGTCGTTCGGTAGAGACGGAACAAAGGATATTGTTTTCACCGTCAACAAGGATAACGGCCCCGTTGCCGTTGAGCTTCTTAAAGGATTACTTGACGACGATTGCAAAATAGTCTGCAATACAGAGGTTGCCAAGGTATCTATTGTCGGAGCCGGTATGGAGTCCCACCCGGGTACGGCTTCCAAAATGTTCGAGGCTCTTTACGAAAGCAATATCAATATCCAGATGATTTCAACATCGGAGATTAAGATTTCAGTTATCATCGATGCCGACTCCGCCGACAGAGCGGTTTCCGCCGTTCACCGTGCTTTCATTCCCGGAGAATAAGATAAAAAACATTTGACATATATTTCCTCTTATGCTATAACGATTTTGGTTGAAGAGGAGAGTATATCATCGTTAAATCAACGAAGCCGTACTTCTCACCCGGCTTCGTTTTTTTAATTTATTATTTTTTTATTTTCGGAGAGGATTTATCTATGAAAAAGTTTCTGTCCGTAATTTTATCGCTTATGATGGCGATAAGCTGTTTTGCCGTTGCACCCGGGGTTGCTATGGCTGACAACACAATTTTAACCCCATATTCTATTGCTCTTAACCAAACACTTAGCGTTACCTTTAATTGCGTTTTAGATGAGTATGGCTATCGTGATACATATGATGATGAATTTTATTATACCTATACGCCTACGGAATCTGATTATTACCAGCTTACTATAACTAATTATTATGTTGATTACAGTGATATTAGTGGCTCTACATCTTCGGATACTTATATTCGTATAAGTGATTCAAACGATAGTTATATTAATTCGGGAAGTGTTAATGTGCTTAAAAACACTTGCCTCACAGCAGCTTATCTCGAAGCCGGTCAAAAGTATTATTTCAAAATAACTTGCTATGGTGCTTATGATACTAAAGCTCCATATAGCTCCATATACTCTCCAACTTTCACTTACAAAGCATGAGCATACATTCACAATAACAAGCGGTGAGTATTACACTTACTATGATTGTGATGTTTGTGACCTTTACTACAGTGAAGAAAATGCCTGCACCCATACTTCAACAGCCACTAAGGGCACAAGCTCTGCAACATATTTCGCCCAGGGATATACCGGCGATACGGTTTGCTCCAGATGCGGCGCTACTATTTCAAAGGGTAAGAGTATAAAGAAAAAGGCTCCGTCGCTTTCTTCTATCGGCTCTTCAAAGAAAAAGCAAGTATCTGTTTATTGGACAAGCGTTTCAAGTGCAAAGGGTTATGAAATTCAGTACAGCACCAGTAAGAGTATGAAATCCGCCAAAAAGGTAAAGGTCAAGAAAGGTGCTTCTTACAGCTCTACACTTAAAAAGCTCAAGAGCAAAAAAAGACCTACTATGTAAGAGTAAGAGCTTACAAGACCTCAAACGGCAAAAAGGTTTATTCCGCTTGGTCATCTGTTAAAAAAGGTTAAAATTAAATAAGCAATAATTTCATTGTACTCCTTAAAAAATCACCTCGGCTTCGGCTGAGGTGATTTTTTTAAATTATCATATTAAATTGTAATTATAAATCAGCAAAACATTCCACTTTCTATCCAGCGCATAACACTTGCATATTCCTCTCTGTAATTATCAAGCTGGTCGTGGTTTGCTTCTATAAAAGCCTGTAGCTCGTCCGTATCCTCAAAATCAAATACAAAATCCTGCTCAAATGCATAAGCAGCCGTGAACATATAGTCAAAAACATCGTCGGCAGGGAATTCCTGCAACATTTTATCAGCCGTAAATTCGCTTACAGTGTCAAGCGCATTCTTTACGGTCAGTTCAAAATCATCTTCAACAATCTCTATATCTCCATTTTTTCGGCAGTAGGCAAGGATGGCGTCTTCGTCGATTCCGGCGCTGTTGCAGTAATCAAGAATATCCTCGTACCCGGTTTCGTTTACTTCGTCATAAATCCTGTAAACAAATTCGCCTAAAAGATTTTGGAGTGAAACCGCTTTAATAATTGCATCAACATCATAACCCTCCTCGTTGGTTATAACATATCCGATTTCTTTTAAATTTTCCCACATCAGCATATAGAAGCATTTGTGCGATTCTTTTTCCGAAAAAATCGCATCTTCAATATATTCGTCAATGTTCATATAGCTACTCCTTAATTCATAAAATAGCAGTGTTTTTACTGCGTTTCTTTTTTTCTATTGTAACCTATAATTTATATATTTTCAATATTGCATTATAACTTTATATAAGTTATAATAAAATGGATTGGAGTGATTTAATATCTAAAATCAAAATCACGGGAGATAATTGCTGTGCGATTATTAATTCAAACGATTCCCGGCTTAATTCCCTTGTCAAGAATAACACTCAGTATCTGTGGCAGGGCGATTCCGCTTATTGGTCGTCGCAGGCTCCCGTCTGTTTCCCGATAGTCGGAGTTTAAAAAAATTCTGCGGCAACTGCTTTCGACAGGAAATGTAATATGAAAGCGTCACGGTGTTGCAAGGATTTTTCCTTTTTCCGTTTACGATAATTGCGCCAACAGCGTAACACTGATTCAAAAATCCAATGACGATATAAAAAGCCTTTTCCCGTTCGACTATGAGTTGAAAATAAAATATATTCTCAACGGCAATACTCTTACAAACGAGTATATCGTTTCCAATGTCGGCGATTGCCCTATGCCTTTCCAGATAGGCGGTCATCCGGCTTTTAACTGCCCGCTTGACAGTGACGAAAGCTTTGAAGATTACAAGGTGGTTTTCTCATCTGCGATAACATCACCCTGTCTGCGTCCCGATCATACTACGGGGCTTGTAGACAGCTCTGAAAAATATGATGTAATGCAAGACTCGGATACACTTTGCTTAAAGCACGATTTATTTGAGGAAAACGACGCTTTGATTTTTAAAGACTGTCAGGCTGATTCTGCGCTTCTTATCGGCAAAAACGGCAAGGGTGTAAGGATTGATTTTCCCGATATGGACAATCTCCTTGTTTGGTCTGCTGTCGGCAACGCTCCTTTTGTTGCGCTTGAACCGTGGACAGGTACATCGGACTCTGTTGACAGCGACGGAATTTTTGAGCATAAGTCCGGTGTAAAAATCTTAAATGCCGGTAAGAAAATTTCGCTTCGTTTTAAGATTACATTGATATAGATAATTCGGTTTTTCAATTTTTTAAAAATAAAATGGTGATTTAATGAATTACGGATTTTTAAGAACCGCCTGTGCTTCGCTGAAGCTGAAAGCGGCAGACCCGGTACATAATAAAGAAGAAATCAAAAAGGCAATTGACGCCGCCTGCGATAATCAGGTGCGGCTTCTTGTCACGCCGGAGCTTTCCGTAACCGGTTATACCTGTGCTGATTTGTTCTTTACCCAAACGCTCAGGCAACAGTCGGAAAATGCCGTTGCCGAGCTTGCAAAATACACTTTCGGCAAAAGTATTGTGCTACTTGTCGGAGCGCCGGTTTACTATTATAACAGTATTTATAACTGCGCTGTCGTGATAAATAACGGCTCTGTTGTGGGCATCGTCCCAAAAATTCATATTGCAAACTATAATGAGTTTTACGAGAAACGCTGGTTCGCAAGCGGCGACTGCTTCAATATTCCTCAGAGTATTAATTATACCGGCTTTGATACAAAAATCGGTAATCAAATATTCGATTTGGGCGACGGATCTGTTTTGGGCATAGAGCTTTGCGAGGATTTGTGGGTGCCTAATCCTCCGAGCAGTACGCTTGTCGGTCACGGTGCCAATATCATTGCAAACCTTTCGGCAAGCGATGAATATGTATCTAAAGCACAGTACCGAGAAAGTCTCGTCTCCAACCAGTCGGCAAGGTGCATATGTGCATATCTTTACGCCGGTGCTTCTGTTTACGAAAGCACTACTGACCTTGTTTTCAGTGGCGCAACTCTTGTTGCGGAAAACGGTGCGATAATTGCAAAGGGAAATCGCTTTTCCCGTGAAAATGTCGTCACTGTTGCCGATGTTGACTGTGAGAAGCTCAATGCACTTCGTCGAAATAATGTCTCATTTGAAAATCTTTTTGACGGTATTGAAAAAACAGAGCTTTCGCTTAATAACGAAGAAAATGATTTGAAATACAGATATGTCGATCCCACGCCGTTTGTTTCGTCCGACAGTGCCGACAGGCAGGAACGGTGTAAGGAAATATTCGCAATTCAGTCGGCAGGTCTTGCAAAGCGTATTGAACATATCGGTTCAAGCGGTGCAGTAGTCGGTATATCCGGAGGACTTGATTCCACTCTCGCACTTCTTGTATGCGTCAGAGCAATTGAGCTTTTGGGTAAAAAGCCAAGCGATATACTCGGCATAACAATGCCTGGCTTCGGCACTACCGGTAGAACCTATAATAATGCCGTCAAGCTGATGCAGTCTCTCGGCGTAACCTTTAAGGAAATTGATATTAAAGAGGCTTGCAGGCTTCATATGAGGGATATCGAGCATAACGAGAATACAAAGGATATTACCTATGAAAATACTCAGGCTCGTGAGCGAACGCAGATTCTTTTCGATATGGCAAATAAGCACTCAAAGCTCCTTGTCGGAACAGGGGATTTAAGCGAGCTTGCAATGGGCTGGTGTACCTATAACGGCGACCATATGTCAATGTACGGCGTAAACGCATCTGTTCCCAAAACTCTTGTTCGTTATCTCGTCAAATATGTTGCCGATGATACGGGCGGCGAAATTGCGAAAATATTGTATGATATTCTTGACACTCCCGTTTCGCCCGAGCTTCTTCCGCCTGACGAAAACGGAAAGATTGCGCAGAAAACTGAGGATAATATCGGGCCGTATGAGCTTCACGATTTTTTCCTCTACAATTTTGTCCGCTTCGGCTTTGACAAGGAAAAGCTTTCGCTTCTTGCATTAAAGGCTTTTGACGGTAAATATGATAAAGAAACTGTCGATAAATGGCTGAGCGTATTTTTAAAACGCTTTTTCATCAGTCAGTTTAAGCGTTCCTGTATTCCCGATTCCCCAAAGGTAGGCTCCGTTTCTCTCAGCCCGAGAGGGGATTGGAGGATGCCGAGTGACGCTTCATTCAACTGCTTTATTTAGCAGATAAAATATTCAGCAAACAATTTAAACTTTAATTTTATAATTTATTTTTATACGGTGATTTTTATGGAAAAATTATTAGCTTTATTAATGGCATTAACCCTTATATTCACTTTTACCG
>JAJQGZ010000145.1 GCA_021200075.1 Clostridiales bacterium
CTTAAATCTTTTGCATATTTTAAAAAACTTACACACTTTTCTTGACAAAGCCAAAGAGATTAAAAAAAGAATTAAAGCAGAAAAATAAACAGCTATGATAAATAAATTCCTCGCCGATTCTCATTCCTTGCAGGTACAGGTAAAGGTGCGGCGGGTAAAAATCGTATTATGCTTTGTGATACTCCCCTGTTCGGTCGGGGGAGTATTTTGCTGTTTTGAGGTGAGAATATAAAAGTTTTACTTATCGCAGATGTGCATAACAAACCAAATTCAAGCGCCGAAACGTTTGAATCACTCGGAAGGGTTATAAAAAATACGGAGTGTGATTTAATCGTATTTTTGGGCGACACGGTTCACGGCCCGTCGGTTAAGGAAAATTACGGTATGTATCTCCGTCAGGTACTTGACCTTACAAAGGGAGTAAAATTTGCTTTCGTATTCGGCAATCATGACGATGAGTGCGAAACCTCAAAGGAGGAAATTTTGTCAGTTATTGGTGAATACGACAATTCGCTTGTAAACGGTAGGGATTATTCTGTTGAAATGCTCGGCGAAACGCTGATATTCCTCGACAGCGGTTCTTATTATAACGGCAAGGGCAGCTATTACGACACCGTTAAGCAGGAGCAGATAGATTTTTGCAAAATCCTGTTATAACGGCAAAAAGGCAATACTTTTCCAGCACATCATTGTGCTGGATATTATGAGCGTATTTCAAAAAACAAGATTGCCGAAATCGGGGAGCGTGTATTCCGGCGGATATTTTTACCGTTTCAAAAAGGGAGTTAAATTCACGGGCTATCTGTGCGAACCCCGTGTCCTCCCCATATTAACACCGGCGAGCTTGAACAGCTTGCGCCGTACGTCAAAGCTATGTGCTTCGGTCACGACCATATGAATACCTTTGAAACCGTGATAAACGGCGTAAGGCTTATTCAGTGCGGCGGAAGCGGCGACAATTCCTACGACAGGGATTACCCGTCAAACGTAAAGCTGCTCGATACCGATACGCTTGAGACAAGGACTTTTTACATAAATAAAATATGATTTTTAAATTTTTGCAATTTAGCACAAAAAGTCGGGAAAAATGAAAAATTTTATGCTATATTGGTATTACTTTCGCTGCGAATTGATGGTGCAAGTTGATTGAAGCGGAATTTGATTTGCAAAACAACAAAGGCGGTGAAAAAATGAGGTGAATTCCCGTTCACGAAAAGGTCAAAGTACCCGTTATGAAAAATTTGATATGGGCGGTAAAGCTGCTTTTTAAAGCGGACAAATGGTTTTTAATCAGCGGTATTTTGTCGGAATGTGCAAGCGATTTATTCAGGCGTTTTTTGCAAAGCGTTTTGCTTTTGAGAGTTTTGCTGTCGATTATTCAGGGCGGAGAGGATTTTTCGTTTTATGTTAAAAACTTAATCGGCTTTTTGATTGTGGGTATTGTTACGGAAATTATATCCGTATGGGGAGATTATCTGAGCCAGGTTAATCAAAAAAGGTATTTAAACAGCTTAATAATATGATATTTGAAAAGGCGTCGGAGGCGGATATAAGCTGTTACGAGGATCCCGAATTTTACGACAAATACCAGTGTGCAACGGATATTCTTACAAAGGGATATTTCGTTTTGTTTTCCTACATCCTGTCGATACTTGCAGGCTCGGTGATTTCGTTTGTATCGGTAGTAAGCCTTGTAACGGCGATTGACCCTGTTTATCTGATATTTCTTTTGCCGGTTGTGCTTGTCTTCGTCGTTGAGCTTTTTAAAAGCAAGGTCGTATATAACCGTGATTTGCAGATGACGACTAACGACAGGATAAAAGCCTATACGCAGAGAACCGTTTATTTAAGGGAATTTTCAAAGGATATGCGTACATCAAATATATTCTCGGTTATAATTTCCAGATTTGAAAGGGCGATAGAGCGCAATATCCGCATAATAAAAAATTACGGCTTCAAGCTTTTTACTTACAGTATGGTAAGCTCACTTTTCGGCGAGTTCATTCCGCTGATAGGCACTTACACTTATGCAGGCTATCAGTTTTCGGCAACAAACGAGCTTGATGTTTCCGGTTTTTCGGTTGTGCTGTCGTCAATCAATTCCGTCAGCAATTCGGCAACGGATATAGCGGATTGCTTGCTGAGCTTTCCGAGGTTGCGCTGTATTTCCAAAATCTCAGGGATTTCCTTGAATATGAAAACGAGGTTGCCTCCGGCGATAAAATCCCGGGTGAATTTGAAAGCCTGGAATTTAAAAATGTGTCGTTCAAATATCTGTCGGCTCAGGATTATTCGCTTAAAAAATCTTAATCTTAAAATATCTAAAAATCAAACCATCGCAATCGTCGGCATAAACGGTGCCGGCAAGACAACTCTCGTAAAGCTCCTGCTCAGATTTTACGACCCGAGCGAGGGCGAGATACTCTATAACGGAGTTAATATCAAGGAATATGAAATTCACGAATACAGGCGAAAATTTGCGGCGGTATTCCAGGATTACAAAATCTTTGCCCTTTCAGTCAACGAAAATATAATGTGCCGTGAATGTGACGACGCCGACAGGGAAATTGCCGAAAACGCTATGAAAAAAAGCGGAGTTTGGGGCAAAATAAACACTTTCCCCGAAAAGGGCGACACCATCCTCACAAGGGAGTTTGACGAAAACGGAACGGGTCTTTCCGGCGGAGAAACGCAGAAAACAGCAGTCGCAAGAATGTTTGCAAGGGAATTTGATATTGCCGTTCTTGACGAGCCGTCCTCCGCACTCGACCCTATCGTCGAATATAAGATGTATGAAAGTCTGCTTGAAGCCACCGAGGATAAAACGGTTGTTTACATATCCCACCGCCTGTCAAGCGCCGTGCTTTCAGATATGATACATGTAATGGAAAACGGTACGGTTATCGAAAGTGGAAATCATCACGATCTCCTCAAATCCGGCGGAGAATACGGCAAATGTTCACTCTCCAGGCGTCGGCTTATAAATTTGAAGACGCTCTTGCAAAGGAGGCGAACGAATATGAATAACCGCACGAAAAGTAAAATAAACGCAAAAAAAAGAAAGCAGTGAAAAGGAACATTCAATGCTTTCAAATGTATTTTATTTCGTTTGCCTTATGTTCAAGTATTCGCCCGGCTTGGTTATCGGCGAAATGCTGTGGGGTCTTATCCTCAAGCTGCCGTACCGCCTTGTTTCCGTAGTTGGAGTAAAGTATATAATTGACGCCGCAGACAGCGAAAACGCACAGCGAAAGATATTTGCCGCCGTCGTTGTAGTAGCAGTTGTAATAATCCTCGGCAAAACCTTTGCCTGGATTTTCAGGGAATTTTACTGGAATGCGGAAAAGGAAAGGGCGTACAAAGGACTTAATAAGGCTCTTTACAAAAAGGCAAAGTCACTTGATTTATCCTTTTACGATGATCCGCATTTTTACAATAATTTTATTCTCACGATAGAATCCTCGTCCGATAATATTCAAAATGTACTCGGACTTGTCCGCAACTCTGTGGGCGAGCTTGTTTCCTTAATCACAATTTCCGCAATACTGCTCACGATAGACCCGATATGCCTTGTGATAATATTTGTGATAATTGTGATATTCACCCCGATAAGCAGAAAAAATCGGCTCCGTTCAAATGCAACGCAGGGTTGACAACAATCGGCTTCACCGCCGTGCGGATTATTTTGCCGGGGTGTTTTATTTGCAGGATTACGCCAAAGAAGTGCGAATGAACGATGTAAAACCGCTTCTTATGAAAAGGTATAACAAGGCGGCTCAGGATGTTTACGAAAATCAAAAGAAATATGTCAGGAAAATTGACACAATGTATTTTATCCAGAAAACGGGCGTTCAGATAATCGGCTTTATGTTTATCCTTTCGCTTTATCTCGGCTATTGCGTTATCGAAAAGGGCACTCTTTCGGCAGGCGATTTTGTAGCCACATTCAACAGAGCGTTTTCAATAGCGTCGTCATTCTCGTTTTTAACCGTCACTGCCGTAAGGAATTTTTCCGAGCGGGCAAAGATGATTGAAAAATACCGTGAATTTCTCAAAACGCAGAACAGTATACTCGACGGCGAAAAGGAAGCGGAATGTTCGGCACCTAAAACGATTGAAATAAAAAATCTTTCGTTTACATATCCCGGCGGTTCAGAGCCGGTGCTTAACAATGTTAATCTCACGATTAAGCCGTATGAAAAAATTGCGCTTGTCGGTTATAACGGAGCGGGCAAAACAACTCTCACAAACCTTTTGCTCCGCCTTTACGATGCAGCCGAGGGAGAGATTGATGTTGACGGCGAGGATATACGCAATTTCACCATTGAGTCCCACCGTCGCCGCTTTGCCGGAGTTTTCCAGGATTTTCAGCTTTTCGCCTGCACTCTCGGCGAGAATGTTGCGCTCGATACCGACCCTGACGAAAGTGGAGTAAAGACCGCACTTTTCCACAGCGGATTTAACAAAAAGCTGAAAAAACGGAATTGATACCGAAATGCTCAGGGAATTTGACGACGACGGAGTAATGACCTCCGGCGGAGAAGCGCAGAAGATTGCCGCAGCCAGAGCTTTTTATAAAAAATGCCCATATGTAATTCTCGATGAACCGTCGGCAAATCTCGACCCGATTGCCGAATATAACCTCAACCGTGCAATGCTCGAAGCGGCGGAGGATAAGACGGTTATATTAATTTCCCACCGTCTGTCAACCACCGTCAATGCCGACCGTATTTATGTTATGGAAAACGGCAGTATAATCGAATCGGGCAGTCACGAGGAGTTTATGCAGGCAAATGGAGCGTATACGTATATGTTCAATTTGCAGGCTGAAAAATATCGAAAAGAATAACAGCAAAGCTAAAACGGGCGGATATTATCCGCCCGCAATATTTGAGTAAAAATAAATGCCGTAATATTACACTTCAACATTTATTACATAACCAAAAACACCGTCGAATCAATCGGCGGTGTTTTTCCATTTCGTTCAAAAGCTCTCGGAGCTGTGTTATCACTGTTTTTCGGCAGTGCGAGCAAAGCTGTATTCTTATGGAATTAAGAGTTATGTGACAGCAGTGTCCGCTGTTCTCTCCGCAAAAGTAGCAGTATTGACCGCTGTTGAAGCTTCGGTATACACAACAGTCAGTCCGTCGCAGTCGGAATATGTCAGGCGGTTTTTGTTTATATATCTCAAAACATATTGCAAATCGTAAATGCAGTCCATACAAAGTGCAAAGCACAGTCTGTCATTTTTCCTGCCTGCCTCTATAATTGCCGCCGGCATATATGTCTTTTCACAGTGGCAAATCAGACATTCAAAATCATATGTCAGGTAAACATTAAAATCCGTAAGCGACTGTTCCTTCGCCTTTTTTTCGCGACATACCGAGGTTGACGAATTTTCCCCTGTAAAAAGGATTCATCTTTCTGTACAGATTTCTTCTGAGTATTCGGTTTGAAATGCGGTTTTACGAAGTATGGCAAAGGCTTTGTAGCTCTTCCTTTTCCTTTGGGAACATTTCGCAAAAAGCGACGTTGTCCGCAAGCTTTTGCGCAAAGTCAACAAGCTTTTTCTCACTTACCGTCAGGCTCTTGGCGGAATCCGTGGAGCTGAATCTGATTGTGTATCTTCTGCCGCCACCGTTGTATTTGTACAAATACGGTTTGTCGGGCAGGTGCATAATTATGCACATATCGCCTATTTCGTCCGTGCTTGAATACGGATTTTCCAGCACACGGCACAGGCACAGGTAAAGCGAATAAATATGTTCCTTGCACAAAAATATCAGTCTGCCCTTATTGTTCTTTACCGTTATGTAAGCGTTTGGCGGAAGCTGAAAATCCCTCGGCGACACACCCTTGCGCAAACTGCAAAACACACTGCGGTCGGGCATTCCCACACTCGGCGAAAAATCATCTCTGTTTTCTTTGGTCGGGTCGTACGGCGCCGTGTCCTTGTGCAGGGCACGGGGCGGAGCAAAGCGTGAATTATCTGTGCCCTCAATCTCCGCCGTATGCAAGGGCAGGGAAATATCGTCGTAATATCCGCCCGACATATGACCTTTGTTTGCTTCAAATCCCTTTTTTGTATCTTTTTATCGGACTCATTACATCATCTCCTCTGTGGAATGAACCGAAAGGAATACGCACAATATGAGACAATTTCACAAAAATAGTCTACTGTATGTTTACATTTTTAATTGTAACACAAGTGTCGGAATTTGTCAAGTTTTACTTACCATAATGATAATTATAAATTTCACCTACCATCCTATAATAAAAGCAGAGGTGATGATTATGATTATTAAAACTGCCGACCGGATTAAAAGCTCGAGAGAAAATTTAGCGGTCACTCAAGCTGAGCTTGCAAGGAAGCTTTCCGTCACACGGGCCTGCGTAAATGCGTGGGAAATGGGAATTTCCATACCCCTCGTCGGAAAGGATGGTGGAGCTTGCCGAGGTGTTTAATGTTTCCACCGACTTTTTGTTCGGCAAGGACGATACCGACACTCTCGATTTGTCCGGACTGACGGATGAAGAACGCTATGCGATAAGGAATATCGTCAACATAATGAAAGGGTATAAAAAATAGAATTTTAAGATTTTAAATCAATCTTAAATCAATCGGGTTTTGCTTCCTGCATGGTATGCTCCTTGTCGTTTCCAACAGTTGAGAATATTTAATAAATACTTAGTAAATACATTGATTTTAATGTTGCATTAAAATGATTTATGGTATATAATTCTGTTGAAAAATAAAAAGGAGACTTGCTATGGAAAATTTTTTGGACGAGAATTTTCTCCTTGACACACCTACCGCAAGGAAGCTTTTTCACAATTATGCAAAGAATATGCCGATTTGCGATTATCACTGCCATTTAAGTCCCGAGGAAATTTATCTCAACAAGCCGTTTGAGAATATTTCAGACCTCTGGCTTTCGGGCGACCACTACAAATGGCGTGCTATGAGGAGCTGCGGTGTTGATGAGGAGCATTGTACCAGCACTGCTTCGCCGAGAGAAAAGTTTGTCAGCTTCGCAAACACTCTGCAATACTGTATCGGCAATCCCCTTTATCACTGGGCGCATATTGAGCTTCAGCGTTATTTTGATATTTACACTCCGCTGAGCGCAAAAACGGCTCAGAATATTTACGACCGTGCCAACAAGGCGATGTCGGGCGGAGATTTTAAGCCGCAGAGCCTTATCGAAAAGAGCAATGTAAAATTTGTCTGCACCACGGACGACCCGATTGACGATTTAAAATATCACAAGCTACTTGCTTTGCAGGACGGCTTTGATTGCCGTGTCCTCCCGTCGTTCAGACCTGATAAGGCAATGAATATAAATCTTGACGGCTTTTCGGATTATATCAACACTCTTGCCGAGGTGTCGGAGACTGAAATTAACAGTTTTTCCGATGTTATCACGGCTTTGCTTAAAAGAGCGGATTATTTCGACTCCGTAGGCTGTAAGGTGTCCGACCAGGCGTTTGAGCGTCCGCCGTATTCTCCGGCAGACGATAACGAGGTTGATAAGATATTTCAAAAGGCGATGAACGGCGAGGCAGTCAATGAAGAGGAAGCGGATAAGTACAAGACCAAAATCCTCCTTGCACTCGGCGAAAAGTACAGCGAGCTCGGCTGGACTATGGAAATACATATCGGCGCAATGCGTAACAACAACACGCTGATGTTCAATAAATTGGGTGCCGATACCGGCTTTGATTCCGTAGGCGACTGCGAGGTTGCAAAGCCTTTGTCAAGGATTCTTGACGCACTCAACAGCAAGGATAAATTGCCGAAAACCATACTTTTCAATCTTAACGACAAGGACAATGTGGTTCTCGCCACAATGCTCGGCAACTTCCAGTCGGCTCAGGCGCAGTCGAAGATTCAGTTCGGCCCTGCATGGTGGTTCCTTGACACTATGGACGGTATGACAAATCAGATGAAATATCTTGCAAATTTAGGCGTACTCGGCAAATTTGTCGGTATGGAAACGGATTCCCGTTCGTTCACATCATACGGCAGGCACGAGTATTTCAGGCGGATAATGTGTTCTCTCATCGGCTCCTGGATTGAAAAGGGGATGTACCCCAACGACGAGGAAGTGCTTGAGGAAATTGTCAAGGGTATCAGCTATAATAATGCGATTGAGTATTTCGGATTTTAACTGCTGTTAATTTGTACCGCAAACAGGCGGATTTAAAAGGTTTAGAATTTTATTTATTATACGGAGAAAAAAGAAATGGAACTTAATTTAAAGTCGAAAAATGAATGTAAATTTGATGAAATTTCTCTCGGCGAGGTTATGCTCAGGCTCGATCCCGGCGAGGGCAGAATAAAAACCGCTCGCTCATTCCGTGCATGGGAGGGCGGCGGAGAATACAATGTCGCAAGAGGACTTCGCCGTTGCTTTAATCTCAAAACAAGCGTTGTCACCGCTTTTGCGGAAAATGAGATAGGCTATCTTATGGAGGACTTGATTTTACAGGGCGGAGTGGATACTTCTCTGATTAAATGGGTTCCCTACGACGGTATCGGCAGAATGGTAAGAAACGGAATTAATTTTACCGAGCGTGGCTTCGGTATCAGAGGAGCGGTCGGTGCGTCCGACAGAGGAAATACAGCCGCATCAAAGCTTCGCCCCGGAGATATTGACTGGGATTATATTTTTGGTGAATTAGGCGTTCGCTGGCTTCATACCGGCGGAATTTATGCTGCTCTTTCCGAAACGGCTGCTCAGGTTGTTATCGAGGCAGTTAAAAAGGCAAAGGAATACGATACAATCGTTTCCTACGATCTCAACTACCGTCCGTCTCTTTGGAAGGACATCGGTGGTCAGGCAAAGGCGCAGGAGGTTAATAAAGAAATTGCAAAATATGTTGATGTTATGATAGGCAACGAGGAGGACTTCACAGCCTCTCTCGGCTTTGAGGTTGAGGACAACGACGCAGACCTTAAAGAGCTGAATATGGACGGATATTACAAGATGATAGATACCGTCACAAAGGCATATCCCAATTTCAAGGTTATCGCAACAACACTCAGAACGGTTAAAACCGCCACTGTCAACGACTGGAAAGCTATTTGCTGGGCTGACGGAAAAATCTATAATTCAATCGAATATCCCGGACTTGAAATTCTCGACCGTGTAGGTGGAGGAGACAGCTTCGCCTCGGGTCTTATCTACGGTCTTATGACTTACGGCGATCCTCAAAAAGCGCTCAACTACGGCGTTGTTCACGGCGCTCTTGCAATGACAACTCCCGGCGATACATCTATGGCTTCTCTCAAAGAGGTAGAAGCCAAGGTGGGCGGAGCCGGAGCAAGGGTTCAGAGATAATCAAAATCCGTACGCAAAATTTATTTTATTCAAAGGAGACCAGCTATGAAAAGTCAATAGGGAAAATCGAAAAAAATAAAGTTTGAG
>JAJQGZ010000213.1 GCA_021200075.1 Clostridiales bacterium
GTTGGGTAGTCAAGCCCAGCAAAGCTGGACTCTATTAAACTTTTATACGGAAGTCGGAAGTGTTCAACTTACACTTGCAATTTTCGAATGAAAGAAAATACGGATAAACTTCAGAACTTTTATCGAAATCATTATCTACTATTGTAAGCGCTTTGAAAGAATCGTCAATAAGCAAATACTTAATCCTGCCGGAAATTGCAGATTCACAATGACGAAAATAATAGTATTTCGGAAGATTAGATAAAACAAGTTTATCCGTGTTCTTATACAAAAAGTAATTCAACATAATATCTTCGCTTAAAGATAAGTTTTCCGGAAGCGGAGGTAAACATTCAAACAATTTTTTACTATACAATTTGTTCCATATCGAAAACGCAAAGGGTTTTGTTATATTTTTAATAATATCATTATAATTGTAAACACTGATTTCTTCCTGCAATAATTTTTCGTCAATATTCATATCTTCGTTAACCGTATAGTATGATGCGCATGAAATTTGTGCATTGTATTCTTGCAAAAGATGAATCAAGTATTCATACATATCATCCTTGAGCCAATCAACGCTGTCAACAAAAGCGATATATTCACCGGAAGCTACATCAAGTCCGGCATTACGAGCAGAAGAAACTCCGCCGTTTTCTTTATGTATAACCTTAATACGGCTGTCCCTTTTAACCCATTCATCGCACATTTTGGGGCAATTATCAGGGGAGCCGTCGTCAACAAGAATTATTTCAAGATTTTTGTATGTCTGGTTTACTATACTTTCAACACATCGGTCAAGATATTTTTCAACTTTATAAACCGAAACAATAACTGTGATAACCTTATTAATAATCGTCACATCCTTTTCCTTTATTTATCACTAACTAAGTTTTGGTTTTTAGCTTTCCTTTTCAACCCCAAAAGCGGTGCAAAAAGGGTTCTTATTATAATTTCATTTGCTACAAATAACAGCAATGTTGCTGAAACAAGTAATATAATTGAGCTTAGTGTTTGATTTAAGATAGTTTCATTTAAATCAAATCCGATTATTGGATAAACATATGCAATTACAATGCCAAATAACTTTTGATGCGGCACGAAAAATATAATTGAATTTTTAGCAAAATAAGCAAGTGGTTTGATTACAATTAAATTTGAAAAAAATAACAACAGCAAAAATTCCGCAAAATGCAGAAGTCAGCATCAATAAAGGATTTCCATATATATTTCCCCACATATCAACAAACTTATTTGAAAGTTTATAATTAACCAAACCAACTGTTATATTTATTATCAGTAAAATAATGAATAAAACTGCCGTCTTTATATGTTTTATTGATACTATTTTTTGAAATACATTAATATTCTTTTTGCATATATACCCAACTGAAAAGAAAATCATCGCCATACAGGCTACATCTATATTCAACCATAATTCTTTATATCCAAGCTTATAATAACAGTAAAACCCTGCAAATAATATACCTGCAAATAATATAACTGATATTAAAAACAAAACCCATTCTCTGTCTTTTGAAAGTTTTAAAATTACAAAAGCCAATATATGTACGGATAATAATACACTGAAAAACCATAATGTTCCGGTTCCCGGTCTACTCATTGTTAAAAAAATTCAGCTGTTCTTCATAATTAATTTGATGCGTTCTGATATAATCCATCAATAATTCAGGCAAAATAAACAGTAATACCGCCCATACCCAATAGGGAATAAAAATTCTTTTCATCTCGTTTGAGATGAATTTTTTAGTATTTTTTTATAACCGCTGAAAAGGAATCCTGAAATAAAGAAAAAAAGCGGCACATGAAAAGTATATATAACAGCATTTAAATATGAAAACGGAAAATAGCTATGACCAAACATAACTAAAAAAACGCCTATTCCCCTGGCTGTGTCAACCCACTTTGTTCTTTCCATACTTCACCCATTTAAAATCATTTTAGAAATCTTTTCAACAACCTTGTGTAAGCCAATAATAAGTTGCAATTTTTACAACTGATAAATTTTGCCATAACTTTTGTGTGGAACGGCAACCGTGAATAATCAATTTTTTTTGTTGTCGAAATGACGTCTTCGTTTTCTACAAACTTTTTAAAAGTAGCTTTTTCTCTTTTGATGATTTTTTATTTTGCGAATTTGCTTCATTTCGCACAATGCCGTTTACAAGATAAATAAGATAATATTGCAACTGTTTTGAAAGATTATATCTACCATCCGTGTCATATTTTAAAAAATCTTTTTTTAAATTTCATAAGGAATAAGAATTGTGTCCTCAAGCTTTTCGTCATATGATTTGGTCATTGACTGGAGATTTATTCTGTAGTGATAAAGTGCTTTATCAATATAGGAAATACCATCAGCATCAAGAAGACAGGGATAGGTAAAAGCAGAATCCTCACCGATTTTTATTTTTGGTGTGACAGAATAAAGATTTTTTCAAGAATTTCTCTTTTAACAATCTTGCTCCAACAACAAGGATTAATACCGAACGAATAGAATTTATCCTTAAAAAGCATCGTAGGATAAATTTCTTTTCCCGCTTCAACTTTATTAAAATATGGTTTTGATAAATTTTGAGTACTCTTTTTTTCTTCGTTGGGATATGAAAAATAAAATTCACATAAAGCAATATCAGGATTATATCTTTCAATTACTTTGACAAAATTTTCATACATATCAGGATCTATCCAATCGTCGCCGTCAACAAAGGTAACATATTCACCTTTTGCTACTCTTGAACCTGCTTGACGAGCAGACATAAGACCGCCGTTTTTTTTATGAACGACTTTTACTCTGCTGTATGATTTAGCGTATTCATCGCATATTTGCGGGCAATTATCGGGTGAGCCGTCATCGACAAGAATTATCTCCAAATCCTTATATATTTGAGACAATACGCTGTCGACGCACTTCTTTAAATACTTTTCAACTTTGTAAATAGGAATTATTATACTAATCATAATTTCACCTAAAAATGCATTCCTGTCATAGAACTGCCCTGGGTAAGATACCAAAGATGTACACAGCTATATGCGAAAACGATCAGCATAAATACTCCCCTTCCTCGGTATCGTATTCGCTCAAACACTGATTCATCATGATAATAATACAAACCTAACCTGTCTGATTTATTTTTTGTTCCTGCATACCTATCATAAAATATAATGCCCCTATAATAGGAACTATCCATCGGGCAAAACGAACAAAAACAAGTCTTTCCATTAAAACGCAGCCGATTAAAAAATACATTATAAGAGAGGAATATTGATGAAACTTCTTTAAATCTTCGGAATATTCGCCTTTCGTTATATAGATAGATACATGCCACATCATTATAAACACCAAAACGAATGTAGCAGTGGTGACATAATACATAGTTCCGCCTGAACCGGCGCCGCTTGCTACAGTTATAATATCATCTGCATTATGGTTTTCTGTTTTTCCTGCAAGAGCCTGAATAAAACTGTTATCTGTTACTTCCGACAGATAGTTGATAAGCACTGCACCTCCGGAAATACCGAACACAAGAAAAACCTTTAAATATTTTCCGCCAAAATTCACTGTTAAAAGAGCGAGAACGACAAATACAACAGGCAATATACCTGAAGAGTGCATAAGAGCTCCTACAGCATAGCCTACACAGCATAGAAGCGTATTTCGTTTTTCAACAAGATGATAATAAGCACAGGTAAAAGCGATTGAAAAAAGCAAGACCGTTTCTTATTCCGGATGCCGTATCATAGTACCAATATGTTGAAACGGCAAAATATGTTGCAATAAATAAATATAGTTTACAGATATTAAAATGCCTGGACGCTCTGTAAATAACTGCAAACATTGAACCGTAAACGATAAGTATTGTAATCGCTGAAAGAAAATGGTTGTTTGGCAAACGGCTGATTGCATAAAAATAATAGGCTCCCATCCGAAAAGTATCCCAATCATACTTTCCGTCATCAATATACCAATTCAGCTCATCTATTTCTCTTTCTCTAAAACTATCTAAAACATAAAAATAATGTGATAAATCATCTGTCTCTCCGGGCTCTATATTATAAGCAAGCAATGCGAGTAAAAATGTGAGCAGTATAAATGAAATCCATTCATACTCTCTCGGGGAAATCCAATATACTACGGCAAAAATAAAAACCGATAAAACAAAAAAACTCTATTGCCGTAAGTCCAAACATATGTTGTTTTTCTCCTTTTCTTTACATAGTCAGCTGTAAAAAATCATATACCGTATATTCTGTCAAGAGTTTCTGTTACATAAGATATCTCATAATTTTTTACAAGTTTTTCGGTTGATACTGAATTTCTATCATAATCAAGAAGTTCAAATGCTTTGTCCGCCCATTTTTGTGGATTTTCGTTCAAAGACATAAATTCAACATTATCGTTAAATTTAACATCCTGAGTAACCATATCGGATATGAGGCAAGGTAATTTCGAGGCTTGTGTCTCAATAAGAGAAACCGGAAGTGCTTCAAAAAGAGAAGGAAAAATCATAATATCCATAGCTGAAAGAAGCTGCGGTATATCGGTTCGTCTGCCTGTAATAATAACCTTATCGGCAATACCGAGAAAATCAACTTTTTCTCTTACTTGTTTACTGTCAACATCTTCTCCGATTAAAATCAACTTCATGCTATTATTTTTTTTCAAGCATCTTTGCAAATACTTCTACCAAGAAAGTTTGGTTTTTTATATAATAAATAGTTCCTATATGACCAACAAGAATATCATTGTCTGTTAAACCGAATTCCTGCCTCTTATCATTCCTTACTGAAGCTTTTGGAAGATACTTTAAAGTATCAATACCGTTTGCAATAAAACGACCTTTTTTGATATGCGTTATTTCCGTATAAATATATTCCTGCTTGAGTTGAACAAGAAAGCAAATCCGTGGCACAGGTATTTATTAAAAATCTCATAACCATTTTATACAGTTTAAATTTAATATTTTCTTTTCTGTTCCATTTTGTTGCATGAGAATGAAAAACTCTGACTTTTACTCCACATTTTTTAGCTGCGAGCATCACTAAACTGCTGAAAAACATAACATGAGAATGAACTATATCATACTTTTCCGTTTTAATTAAATCATAAATATAATCATATCTTTTCTTATAGGATTTTATATTTTTTTGGAAAAGATATTATTTTTATACCGCTTTCTTGAACTTCCTTTAGCAAATCATTTTTCTGATGCTCATCCGGGGCAACTAACAAAATAGAAATATCGTATTTGTCCCTGTCAAGATTTTGAGCAAAATTAAGTGCGACAAGTTTAACTCCGCCTCTGCGGATAAACTGTAATACAATTAAAATCTTTTTCTTTTTATTATTCATAGAAATTCTCACTGTATCTGCGAATGTGTTAGCTTATAATATTTACTTGACAAAACGGAAAAAAGATTCATCCCCAAAATATTAACTGCTATTTTGATGATTTTAGTCTTTTCCAATAGCCATAAGGCAAAATATACTTATATTTTTTTCATAACAGAAACAGCTTCTTTTCTGTTTGCTCTATCCATTCTTTCGGAAATAACAAAACCGGTAGTATATATAAATGAAAGATAATTCAAAGCATCTCTTTTAAGCCTGTCATCGTTTATCTCAGCACAAACAGGAAACCATTTATTTATTGTATATTCAATTTCGTAAATCATCTTAATGTTACTCGACCCGGTAACCGAGCCCTTGCGCCCCTTGCGATACATATAAAACGGACTGTCCAAAGCAAATATATGATTGCAGTTGAGAAAAATACTGAGTACAAAATCAAAATCCTCATTTTGTGTACCGGTATGAAATCTGATTTTATTATCATCAATTACACTTTTCTTTACGGTAAATATTGTAGGTCCACCCGGTAACATCTTGCTTGAAAGTAAATAATGCAGCGTATCAAATTTATCGCCTTTATTTATAATTTGATGGTTGTATCCGGTTCTTGAAACAGTGCTTTCGCCCGTATTCATATTCCAATCCGTACATCCGAATATAACACAATCGGTATCGGGATTATCGGATATTTTATTTTTTAAAATGCTTAAAGCGTTATCCGTATTCCAAAAATCATCACTGTCAAGGAATAATATATAATCTCCCAAAGCATTATCAATTCCGATGTTTCGAGCAGCTGAAGCACCCTCGTTTTGGTTGTGTACAACACGAATACGACTGTCGCACTCTGCATAAGTATCACACATTTGAGGAGATTTATCTACAGAGCCGTCATCAACAAGTATAAGTTCAAAATCCTTAAATGTTTGCAACAACACACTTTGTACACATTCGTCAAGATAATCCTCAACATTATAAACAGGAACAATAATGCTGAAAAAAGGTTTCATAAATTCACTCCACACTTTTATAATAATCGTTCAATTTTTGTCCGCAGTCATATATATCCCAGCCGGATTTCTTTATAAGCTCATTGCAATCCTTTCTCGGAAATTCGGATAAAGAAATTGCCGTATTCGCCCATTTATCAGTACTGTCATTGAGTGATAAAGATTGTACATTATCGCATATAACAACCTCATCCGTTATTGAATCTGACATAAGCACCGGAACTCCTGCCGCCTGCGCTTCCACTACTGAAACGGACAAGCCTTCCCAAAATGACGGAAATACAAATATATCAAATGCCTGCAGTAAATCTGATATATCTGAAACCATCCCCAAAAATAGAACATCATTTTCGATATGAAGTTTTTTACGAGAGCTTCAAGCTCCGGCGTCTTTTCCGCACCGGCAAGAAGAACTGAGTCACCTTTTTTTCTTTAATTTTTGCAAAAATTTTGATTAAAAACTCATGGTTTTTTTGGGGTGGTGAAACTCGTCCGATATGACCTACCGCAAACTTCCCGTTAATATCGAGTTCTGCCTTTTTTTGACTTCTTTTTTGTTCGTCATACTTAAATTTTCGAGAATCAACTGCATTGCGAAGCACAGTAAAATTTTTATTATTACCGTACCAAAAACGACCGGCGTCAATACCACAGGCGAACTTTTTTGTCTACCTTGTTACTTCCGAGCCTATACAATATTTCATTTCTTTTGCTGTTTTTAGGATAAAGAGAATACCAGGTCGAATGGCAATGCATTGCAATTTTTTTTGATACCCGCTCGTCTTGCAGCCGGAGCCATAAAAACCGCAAAATGCAGGCAGTGAATATGCACCGCCTGCCACTCGTTCATATGATTTTTAAAGAAGCTATCCATTTTCTTTGTAAACAAATCAACAGGCGAAGGTGCGTCAATCTTAAATACCCTGCCGCCGAGCGCTTCAATATCCTTGCGGCGTGTTTTGTCACTTTCCGAAAAATATACGACATCAAAAATAATATCATCAGGCATTGCTTTAGCGTAATTTAGAATTACGCTCATTACACCGTTTGATATTCCTATGTCGGGTATCATATGTAAAATTCTCATAGCAAACTCAATTCTCTATATATTTTCAGCATACTTTCGTTGACCTTTGGTATTGAATACTTCTCAACCTTTTTTGCGCTGCTTTGACCCATACGATCAATCTCGCTCCTGTTTTCAATTAAAAAATCAAGTTTTTCAGCCAAAGCGGAATAATCGTTGAGCTTGACAAGAAAACCGTTTTCTCCGTTATCCACCAAATCTCTGTTTCCCCGAACATCGGTTGCTACAATAGCATTGCCGAGTGCCATAGCCTCAACAAGGTTTATCGGAAGACCCTCCTGTCGACTTGTTGACACAGATACATCCGACAAACCGTCAAGCTTGTCAATATCCCTTCTGTAGTCGAGAAAATCTACATATTTTTCTAGTCCGAGTTCCTTACAAAGTTCTTTGGTTGAAGCTGCATTTTGCTCAAATCCCGGCAAAAGCAGACGAACATTTTTATGCTTTTCTGTAACCTCTTTAAGTGCCTTAAGAAGCATCGGCTGATTCTTCCTGAATGAAAAATCAGCAGGATAAATCATTATGAAATCATCGTCCGAATAGCCGTACTCTTCCCTCAGTTTTGATTTTTCTTCACTGTCAGCCGGTGTAAATTTTGATGTATCAACACCCACAACGTTTACTTTTGTAATTATTTCGGCAGAAAAATTTTTTCTGTTGCGGTTTTTATAATCTTCCTCATTAATTGTTATTAAGCAATCCGTATATTTGAAAAGATATTTTTCAACAGGGTAAAACAAAAGCCAATTTTTTTGAAGCACCTTTATAAAAATGAAATCCGTGAGCGGTATAAATTACTTTTGTGCCGCTTTTTCTCGCTGATTTTGCGGCAAGCCGTGTTACAACGGCACCCATAGGCGTATGACAATGAACGGCATCATAATTACCGTTATCAATGATTTTTTTAAGCTCTTTATAAGCCTTTACATTGTCAAAGCTGTACGGACTTCTTGAAAAAAGGAACCTCGTATACATTGTCAATTGCGCTTAAATCCAGACCGGGTTTATCAGCGGAATTATCTTTAAAAGCGGCATCGACAGTACAGCCGTGTGCTTTAAGCTCCTTAATAAACGGCATATGAAACTGACCGATATGACTTCTGACTGTTGCTACAAATAATACTTTCATAAATTAATCTGCACTTTCCGTTTCATCGTATTTATCATAATACTCGCCGTTGGGTATAACCGTAACTCCGTGATTAACATTATCGCCGTTTTTGAGAATCTTGAAGACGATTTTAAATAAAATTTTAGCGTCAACAACCAAGCTCATATTATCAACATACCATATATTCAAATTAATCCGCTCGTGCCATTCGACTTCTTTTCTGCCGTTCACCTGAGCCCAACCGGTTATTCCCGGGCGAATGGCAAACATTCTTTTCTGTTCCTCAGTATATTCATCAAAAGTCCACGGATGATATGTAAGTGGAGGACGAAAACCTATAAGAGACATATCGCCTCGAAGTATATTAATAAATTGCGGAAGCTCGTCAATGCTCGTTGCACGCAGAATTTTGTCGACCTTTGTAACTCGTGGATCGTCTACAAACGAATACTGTCCTGTTCCCTTTTGCTCCACTCCGACACACATTGAGCGGAATTTTAACATTTTCAAATTCTCTACCGTATCTGCCGAGTCTTTTCTGTTTAAAAAGGACGGGGGCCGGGAGAATCAAGTTTTACGGCGATTGCGGTTATCAGCATAAGCGGGGATAAAATTATCAGCCCCAAAAGCGAAATCACAATATAACAAAAGCATTTGAAAATTTTGTACATACTTTCCCCTTTTCTTAATCAAAAATAGTCGAAAATTGCAAGTGCAAGTTGAACACTTCCGCGTAAAAGTTTAATAGAGTCCAGCTT
>JAJQGZ010000181.1 GCA_021200075.1 Clostridiales bacterium
CCTTCATAGTAGGTATAATACCCATACCTACGGCGATACAAGCCGCCGCACCTACCGCACCGATATTCTGCGGAGACTCGACAACAAGGACATCACGCTGGAGAATGTCGGCGAAAATCTGGCAGGTGGTAACTCCGAGAGCTCCGCCGCCGCAAAAGCGTATAACCTTTGATGTGCTGACCTTTTTCTCCTGCCTTTCAAGCATCCAGCGCATATGGAAGCAGATACCCTCGACAACGGAACGAATAAGCTCTGTTTTGCCGGTTTCAAACCTGATATTGAAGAACATACCAGCAGCATTCGGGTCTTCAAACGGACAGCGGTTACCGTGAAGCCAAGGAGTGAAGACCACGCCGTTTGAGCCTGCCGGAGCGGTGCCGATAACCTCTTCAAGATAATCGTAAAGGTTAAATTCCATCTGCTCAAGGCTGTCCGCCGCATTGCCATATTTTTTGAGGAAAACGCCGATTTCGTCAAGTGCAAGGTGATCCTTTACCCAACCAACGCATTTATTGGACGTTTCAAGCTCGCCGAAATAATTGTAAGATTCCGGGTCTGCGCCGACAATCGCCGCCATCATTGCGCCTGCGTCCACGGTCTGCTCTGCGCAAACTGTGCCTACCCAGCCCGATGTGCCGGAATAAATATGCGTATCTCCGTTTTCGACAGCACCTGTGCCTACGCCGATAAGAGAAGCGTCGCCGCCTCCGCCGTAAACATCGGTACCCGGTGCAAGACCGAGCTGCTTGGCGGCACTTTCGGTAATCTCCCCTACTTTTTCCGTACATTTTTTAATAGGCGGAAGATGATTGATATTAACGCCGACCATATCGCATATGGGTTTGCACCAGCCCTCGTGACCCTTTCTCGTATCATAAAGCAGGGTGGCGAACGCCGAATCCGTGGTCATAACAAATTCACCGCTGGCACGGCAAATGAGATATTCTTTTATATCAAGCCATTTATATATTTTTTTGAAATTCTCCGGCTCGTGTGCTTCAACCCATTTATATTTCCAAATCGGGTCTTTAACGGAGGAGGAAACCGCACCGGTGTATTTGAGATATTTGAGAAGCTTTGTCACCTCTGCGCCGGCAATCTGAACACCATGCGCAATTCCGGATTTGAGTTCTTCTCTTGCCCTTTGATCCATATAAGTCATAGGACGGCGAATACATTTGCCATCCCTGTCAACGAGAACAAGACCCTGCATTGCCGAGCAAAAGCTGATACCCTCTATCTGCTCCTTTGAAACGGTAGGCGATTTTTCAAGAACGGTTTTTGTGGTGGAGCACATTGCTTCCCACCATTCGTCGGCATCTTGCTCAGCGCCGCCCTTTACGCCGGTTTCGTCATCAACATAAAGACCGTAGCCTGCGGTAGCGGACGAAAGTATCCTCATCGCCTCGTCGATTTCAATAAGACAGGTTTTAATACCGGTTGTACCGATGTCGTAGGCGATAACATACTTTTTCATATCGGTAATTCCTCCTTGTTTATATAAAATATTGATTAACGAAACGAGCCGTTATTGCTTTTCATATGTGAAAGCGGATTCGATAAACTTCAAAAGCTGATTGACAACCGTTTCGTCGTCAACCTCTCTGATGTCAATACCCGTATAGACCCTAAACCTTTCACGATAATAATCGCAGGTGTAGGAAAAAAGAAGAGAAGAGAGAAGATTATCAAGGAAAAATGAAAACATTTTTGGGTCGAGATCCGTCCTGACATCTCCGGTTTCAAGCGCATCGGTAATTGATTTAATGTAAATTCGGCTGCGCTGAAATTCAATTTCCTCAACTATTGCCTTTGCTCTGTTCAAATCCCTCTCGGCGGTAATTTCATTATACATTTTTATATAATTTGAATTTTGCTTTGAATGACAGGCCATCGTGCGGATAAGCTTTTCCGCTTTCACAAGCAGTTTATCATCACTTTTCATAATATCATAAAGGGCATCTTCAAGAACCTTTGTCCCACGCTGGAGGCAGGTAATAAACAAATCCTCCTTAGTGGCAAAATACTTATACATAAGTCCTATTGATATTCCCGCCTTTTTTGCAATGACATTTACATTGGCGTTTTCATATCCCTTTGAAGCAAATTCATCTATGCCGACTTCAAGAATAATATTTTTTCTCTCCTTGTCAGCTCTGGCAAAAGCCTCTTTACAATAATGTTTATTCGCCATTTTTTAAATTTTGTATCTTTGCACAAATTACTGTCGATTTATTTGTGCAAACCTAACAAAAACCCCCCCTCTTATTTTTGTCCCGAACGGCGAAAATTTTGCTCGGTTTTCTATTATATTAACATTCTTTTTACTCTTTTGCAACAAATATAACGAGATTTTAAAATAATTTCATTTGACAAATTGTTAAAAAGTGATATACTGAAAGTGTAAATCAGTGAGGAGTTATTCATAACCGTTGGGTGAGCAACTGCTCACTGCAATATACCCAATACCTTAAAGGGGGATTTTAAAACCATGGATACAAGATTTGCAATTTCAGAGTATCCCGATGCAACAGTTCTCAATGAAAAACTTGAGGCGCTCATCAAAAAACCGATTTATTCAATCAACCGTGCAGCTCTTAAGGAATACGAAGAAGAGTATTTTGAAAAGAAATGTGCAAAATCAAAGGAAATGATCACAGAAGCGAAGACCATTATTCCGGGCGGCGTTCAGCATAACCTTGCTTTTAACTATCCTTTTCCCATCGTTATCACAAAAGCAAAGGGCAATAAGCTTTATGACATCGACGGAAACGAATATTTCGATTTCCTTCAGGCAGGCGGCCCGACAATTATCGGCTCAAACGACGATGTAGTTAAGGAAAAGGTTAAAGAGCTCCTTGACGACTGCGGCCCGTCAACAGGTCTTTTCCATCCGTATGAATACAAGCTTGCTAAGAAGATAAGCGAATGTGTACCGTCAGTTGAAATGTTCCGTATGCTCGGTTCGGGTACAGAGGCTTGTATGTGTGCGGTTCGTGTTGCCCGTCTTGCGACAGGTCATAAAAATGTAATCAAAATGGGCGGCGCTTATCACGGCTGGTCGGATCAGCTTGCTTGGGGTATGCGTGTACCTGGTACACTCAATATTCAGTCGCACGGTGTGCCGATGTTCGTATTCAAGCACACCCAGGAATTCTTCCCCAACGACCTCAAAGACCTTGAAAAGAAGCTTATCATCAACAAGTTCCGTGGCGGTACAGCTGCAGTATTCCTTGAACCCTGCGGCCCCGAATCTGCTACTCGTACAGTTGATAAGGACTTCCCGAGGGGCGTTCAGGCTCTTTGCCGTAAGTACGGCGCTCTGCTTGTATTCGACGAGGTTGTTACAGGCTTCCGTATCGGCGTTTCCGGCGCACAGGGCTACTACGGCGTTGACCCCGACCTTACTGTATTCGGTAAAGTCGTTGCCGGCGGTTATCCGGGCGCAGGCGGACTCGGCGGTCACAGAGAGGTTATGAAGTATCTCGGCGCAGGACTTGACAAGGGCGACGGCGGAAAGAAGGTTCATAAAGCTCTTTGCGGCGGTACAATGGCGGCTACGCCTATTTCCTGCTGTGCAGGCTACACCGTAATATGCGAAATTGAAAAGAGAAACGCTTGCCAGGTTGCCGGTCAAATGGCTGACAGACTTGTTAAGGGTATCAATGAATCCATAAAGAAATACGATCTTCCGTTCGTATGCTATAATGTAGGCTCTATCTGCCATCTCCACACTGTTGCAACAATGCAGTTCAGAGTAAACTGGAAAAAGCCGTGGACTATTCCAACAACCCTTAAGCAAACCAGCATCCGTCAGACAGAAATGGAATATATGGGCGCTGCTTATATGGCAGAGGGTATTGTTACTCTTGCAGGCTCCCGTCTTTACACCTCAGCAGCTTATACCGAAGAGGATATTGATGAATGTATCAGGCGCTTTGACAAGGTTCTGTCCAAGTGTGAAAAAATCGACTATTAAAAGTCATACTACTGGGAGCGGTTTTTCGCTCCCCTTAATGGCTATATAATACCTGTACTTATTGGTAAACAAAGGAGATGCTATGGCTTACGAAGTAGAAGAAGCTAAAAAATTAGTTGTTGAAGCCGGCAAAAAGCTGCTTGAAACGGGTCTTATTGCAAGAACCTGGGGCAATGTTTCCGCAAGAATAAGCGATACACAGTTTGTTATAACTCCGTCGGGTCGTGCATACGATACATTAACACCCGACGAGGTAGTAGTAGTAAATATTGACGACTGCACATATGAGAGCGACATCAAGCCGTCATCGGAAAAAGGCATACACGCTGACGCATACAAGCATCATCCTCTTGTTAATTTTGTTATCCATACTCACCAAAAGGCGGCTACGATAGTCAGCATTACGGGTATGGAAATCAGGAATGTATATAACGAGTTCAAGCCTGTTCTCGGCGATTATATTCCGGTTGCCAAATATGCGATGTCAACGACAAATCTGCTTCGCAAAAATGTTGAAAAATGTATGATGATGAATCCGAACTGCCGTGCATTTATGCTTATGCATCACGGTACGCTCTGTCTCGGCGACAGCTATGAGGGTGCATTTGAGGTTGCGGATACGCTTGAAAAATGCTGTGAGAAAGTAATTAAGGACAACTTCCTTCGTCACTCCTGGGCTAAGGAATATTCCGACGAAGCAAGGAGAAATTATTTCCTTGAAAAAGCTGATGCCGGCAAAATGCCTAAAAGCATTTGCGACCTCGGCAGTTCCGTCAGAAACGGAAGCGTATTCACTCTTACATACGACGGCGGAAAAAAGATTGATGTTGACCTGACAACCGGTCTGGGTGTAAACAGCATAGCGCCGAAATGTGCAAAAATTCACAAGGCAATTTACGATACTCAAAACTGCGCTATGATTAAGCATCTCACCGCATCCGATATTGTTGCGGTATCCTGTCTCGGCGAAAAAATGTTGCCGATGATAGATGACTTTGCTCAGATAGTCGGCGTTGATGTAAATAACGAAGCGTGGATTGACGGCGATACGGATGCCTGTGCGACTGCTATAGCTAAGGCTGCCGACGGCAGGAACGCAGTTCTCGTTCAAGGCAACGGCGCACTTGTTACAGGCAACAGCGACGGAGATATGCAGGCGCTCAGCCTTATTATGGAAAAAGGCTGTGAAGCTCAGATTGATGTTGATATTTTCAACCGTCCGCATTATGTTCCGAAAGCTGAATGCTTCCTTATGAGAACCGTTTACCTTGCAAAATACTCTAAGCAGATAAACAAATGATTAAATAAGGCTTAAAACACCGTAAAGTCCCGAGAACTCAATGTCCTCGGGACTTTTAGCAGTGCAATTATAATTCGGGCGGATAATATCCGCTCCTACTACTGTGTATCGTCTAAAACTTTATAAATAGTTTTTATCGTTGTGTAATTTACTCCTTGTATTTTGGTAGGAAATTATATGATAATTCCAGTTATTTATAAACTTTTAGTAAATACAAGGTGCTACAAAAACGGTGCTTCGTCAGCCGACCGTTTAAGCAATTTGTATTCGCCTGAACAAAAAATCAGCGTTCCCTCAGCAACCGTAGGGGCGGATAGCATCCGCCCGCATAAAATTATTTTTTACTTGTGTAACTGAGGCAAAGCGGTTTAAAAATTATATTTACATCTCTCACTTGTAAAATTGGATATTGTATTGTATAATTAACCCGTAATTTTAATATTACCGAAAAGGAGGTTCGACGGTGAGACTGTTTAAAAACAGAGGGAATATTTATTTTTCAAAAATGGATAAAGAAAAATCCGCCGAGCAGAGATTTCTTTTAATCGCTCTTGTGGTAATAGTTATCGTCACGATAATATTTGTAATTGTTGTGGGAGAGAAAAACGATTTCAGCGTAAAAGAATTTTTTAAGACGGAAAATATTTCCGCAACCGCCGTTACCAAGGAGGACAGCGACGATGTAATTCTCCCCGAAGTCAGCGGAAAAAGCAATTATGTAATACTTGTAAGCGACGACGGAGTGCTTCTTTTCTCCTGCGTTATCCAAGTTGATATGGACAATGTGTCCTATAAAGCGTCTTCATTTAAGGCGGATACTGTGTGCGACGGCGAAGAACTTTCGTCCGTATTTGCCTCATCGGGAGAAGCAAATGCAACGGTTGCACTCGAAAGTCTGCTTAATGTCGATATAGATTATTACATCTCGCTTGAAAGCGGTGATTTTGCGAGTATTTACGAGCAATTCGGGCAGATAAATTATCCGATTATCAGCGAGATTAAATATAAAAATACCGAGGACGAGGTACCGTATTCCGTCAAGCTCAACGAGGGCGAGCAAACACTCAAGGGAACTCAGCTTGTAGGTCTTATGAGATATTATCTTGACGAAAAGGATAATACCTCGATTGCAAATGATATTATGCTCAATGTCCTTTCACAGCAGATTAACGAAAATAATTATGAAAACAGGGAGGAACTTTTCTCCCTTGTTGCGGAAACGGCGCAGACAAATATAACCGTCAGGGATTATTCCGCATCTCTCGATGCCCTTTTGGTTTTGTCAAGCGCATCAACAGGGGCAAATGTTTATAACGCTTCCGCCGAATACGACGGCGACAACATAACCGCCGACAGCTTAAAGGAAGTAAGAACATATTTTGTAAAGGAGTAGGATATGGATAAGGAAAAAATTATGAGCGCCGTCAGGGATGTACTTGTTGCGGTCGGCGAAGACCCGGACAGAGCCGGGTTTAAAGAAACTCCTTTGCGTGTAACCAATATGTACGAAGAAATATTTGCAGGTCTTAACGAAGCCCCAAAGCAGCACCTTAAATTTTTTGACGAAAAGTCAAACGATGAAATGGTAATTGTCAGGAATATTCCGTTTTCCTCTATGTGCGAGCATCATCTCTTGCCGTTTGTCGGCAAGGTGCATATTGCGTATATTCCGAGCGAGAACAGGATAATCGGTCTTTCAAAGCTTGCAAGGATAGTTGATAATTTTGCAAAAAGACCGCAGAGCAGGAAAGGCTTACTCACGATATAGCGGATTTTTTAAATGAAAATCTGCATCCCCAGGGCGTTGCCGTTATTATAGAAGCCGAGCATATGTGTATGAATATGAGGGGGGGCGCAAAGACGGCAGGGTCTAAAACGCAGATCTCCGCTTTGAGAGGAAGTATGCGTACCGACGCAAGGGCAGAGCAGAGGTTTTGGCTCTGCTTGACAAGTGATAATTTATGTATTGGAACATCAGAGACGGAAAAATCGAATATGGCAGCAAAATTTTGATAATGGGCATCGTCAATGTAACACCCGATTCCTTTTCGGACGGCGGCGATTATTTTGATTCCGATACGGCGGTAAAGCACGCACTCGAGCTTGAAAGGGACGGTGCCGATATTATCGACATCGGCGCACAGTCCACCAGACCCGGTCACATTCCCATTTCAGCCGAGGAGGAATGGGCAAGGCTTAAAGCTGTGCTTGACGCTTTGTACGGTGTTTTGAGCGTTCCGATTTCCGTTGACACCTATTATCCCTATGTTGCCGAAAAATCGGCTCAAAAAGGCGTACAGACAATAAACGATGTTAGCGGAGTTGTAAATCCCGAAACGGCGAAGGTAGTAAAAAAATACGGCTGCGGCTGGGTAATTATGCACAGCGGTCACGGCACGCCTCAAACGGTTAAAACGTTTTTTGAAAATGCCGTTTCACAGTGTGAAAATTTAGGTATAGATAAATCGCACATCTGCCTCGATATGGGTATCGGCTTCGGCAAGGATTACGACGAGGATATGGCTCTTATCGCAAATGTAAGGGATTATAAAATTGACGGCTGTCCGCTCCTGCTCGGCACATCACGCAAAAGGGTAATCGGCAAAGCAAGCAATCAGGATGAACCCAAAAACCGTGTCTACGGCAACATAGCGGCGGACACGGCGGCGATTTTGGGTGGAGTTGATATAATCCGCCTGCACGATGTTAAAAATGAAAAACAGGGCGTTTTAACCGCCCAAAGACTGAAAGGATATGTGAGAATATGATTTGTTCAACAACATCAATTTTGCAAAACGGAGAAATTGTGGAATACAAGGGAATAGTAACCGGCGAGGTTGTAGCCGGTGTAAATTTCATCAAGGACTGGGGTGCGTCCATCAGAAATGTTGTGGGCGGCAGGTCGGCAGGATATGAGAAAGAGCTTACCACGGCAAGGGAAAACGCACTCAGGGAAATGCAGCAAAGAGCCGCACAGCTCGGCGCAAACGCCGTTGTAGGTGTGGATATTGATTACGAGGTACTCGGTCAGACAAATAATATGCTTATGGTTTCCGCCACGGGTACGGCTGTTGTGGTAAGGGATAAATAATGGATAAAATTCTGATCAGGGATTTAAAAATTTTTGCTTATCACGGAGTAAATTCCGAGAAAAAAAGAGACGGGCAGAATTTTTATCTCGATATTGATTTAAGCGTTAATATGACCAAAGCCTGCTATTCCGACTGCGTTGACGACACCGTCAGCTATGCCAAGGTGATAAAAACCGTCAAAAGGATTTTTACCGCTCAAAGCTTTGATCTTATCGAAAAAGCGGCTCAGGCGGTTGCCGACGGAATTTTAAGCGAATATCCCGATGTTTTCAAAACCGATATTGTACTGAAAAAGCCGGAAGCTCCGGTTAAGGCGGATTTCGGCTGGGTCGGCGTAAGCATCTCCCGTGAAAGGTAAGCTATGGAATATGTATTGAGCCTCGGCACGAATATCGGCGACAGGAAAGGCAATATCGAAAAAGCGATTGAAAGCCTTGCGCTTTTGTCTAATACACACATTTTAAAGCGTTCGCCAATCTACGAAACCGAGCCGGTCGGCTTTGCTTTTCAGGAAAAATTTTACAATATCGCCGTTACGGTAGAGTCTTTTTTTGAACCCGGCGAAATGTTCGGCGCCTGTCTCGGTATTGAAGCCGCTCTCGGCAGAGTAAGGAATTTTAAAAACGGGCCGAGAATTATTGATATTGATATAATTTTTGCACAGGATAATATTATAAATACAAAAAATTTAACCGTTCCTCACCCACGGTACAGCGAACGGCTTTTTGTCCTTGTGCCTTTGCTGGAGCTTTTTTCAGACGGCATTGTTTACGGTACGGATATTAAACCGTATGTTGAAAATTTAAAAGATAATTATGACGATGTTAAAAGGGTGATGTGATTTTTAAAACGCAAGGCGGCATTGTCACAATAATGTCGGGTATATCAAATTTCGTAGGGTCGGATAATATGTCGGATATGGTAACATGGTTTACAAAATGTCCGAG
>JAJQGZ010000144.1 GCA_021200075.1 Clostridiales bacterium
ATCATCGACAAGAAGATTTGAACCGTTGCCTATCGCCATAAGCCTTATGCCGTAAAGTGACGAAGCTTTGACGATTTGTGAAATCTGCTCCTCGCTTTCGGGAAATACGACGAGCCATGCATTGCCGCCTATTTTAAAAGTGGTATGAATACTCATAGGCTCGTTTTCGCAATATTTACAATTTATTTTTTTACATAAATCAATTAGCTTTTTCAAATTATCACCGTTATGCAAAACGAAAGTTTAGCATCAAAATAATTATTTAACCCTGCCGAGAAGCGCCGCACCGATTATTCCTGCATCGTTTCCGAGCTGAGCCTTTACTATCTTTGTCTGTATTTTACTGTGTATGGAATATCTTTCCGCCTGAACGAATCTGCAAAGCGGTTTCATAAGAGTTTCGCCCTCGTTGCAGATACCGCCGCCGATACAGATAATCTCCGGCTGGAGAGCGTTTACAAGATTGATAAGTCCGCAGGCGACATATTCGATATATGTATCAACAACCTTTATGCCAGCAATATCGCCGAGCCTCATAGCGTCAAACGCCGTCCTGCCTGAAACCTTGCCCTCTTTCTCGGCAAGCTTATGCATAAGGGAATCGGGATATTCCTCCATTTCTTTTTTCGTCTGCCTAATCAAAGCGGTGGCGGAAGCGTAAGCCTCCCAGCAGCCTTTACGACCGCAGGAGCATTGCTCGCCGTTGACAACGATAACCATATGACCGCATTCGCCGCCGGCAAAATTGACTCCGTTTACAATCTTACCGTCAACGATTATACCCGAGCCGACGCCCGTGCCGAGAGTTACGGCAACAAAATCCTTTGCACCGTTGCCGACGCCTGCATACGCTTCACCGAGAGCGGCACAGTTTGCGTCATTTTCTATAAATATTTTTTCCTCCGGCTTTGAAAGCCTTTCCGACAGCATTTTGCGAGCGGGAACATTATTGAAAGCAAGGTTGTTTGCAAATTCAATTACGCCGTCGCCGTTGACGGTACCGGGAGTGCCCATGCCTATGTCGTCGATATCGTCGATTGTAAGCCCTGCCGACTTAACCGCTTCAAGGGAAACAGTCGCAATATCGTCAAAAATTTCCGCTGCGCTCCTCGGGCTGTTTGTAGGAGTTTTTGAGCTTCCCTTAATCTCATAATTCTCGCCAACTACCGACGCAACGATATTTGTTCCGCCCAAATCGATACCTATAGAATACATAATTTTTACCTCTCTGCCTTTAATATTTAAGTATTATTTCTTTAATATTTAAGTATTATTTAATAATTAAAAAATTATTGATTTAACAATTGCCGATTATATCAGCTTTTCCAGATTTCAACCTCTTTATCTACCGGTGTAACATCGTCCATTCCGAGGCTGACCATCAAATCCTTAGCCGCATTATAGTCCATCTTTTTCTGACGGTTATTCATAGCCGCCGTTTCAACTATAACCGCAAGGTTACGCCCCGGAGTTATCGGAACGGTCATAGCCGGAACCTTGACCCCGAGTATATTTGCATATTCATTATCAAAACCGAGGCGGTCGTAAACCTTGGTGGAATCCCACGATTCAAGCTGAATCACCATATCGACCTTTTCGCTCGGCTTGACAGCGCCCATACCGAACAATCTTCTCGCATCTATAATGCCTATTCCCCTCAGCTCTATAAAATGCCGTATATTGCTCGGCGAGCTGCCTTTAAGCTCCTTATCGCTGATTTTTCTTATTTCAACAGCGTCGTCGGCTATAAGCCTATGACCTCTTTTTATAAGTTCTATCGCAGCCTCGCTCTTGCCGGCGCCGCTCTCTCCTGTTATAAGAACGCCCTCGCCGTATACCTCTACAAGAACACCGTGACGGGTTATCCTCGGAGCAAGCTCGCTGTTAAGATACGCTATAAGAGAAGCAAGAAAAGGAGAAGTCTCCTCCGAAGTTTTAAGCAGCGGAACCTCATAATGCTTGCAAGCGGATGTTAAATATTCGGGAATATCAAGCCCTCGTGTGATAACGGCTGCGGCAGGTTTAAGACCGAGCCAATAGCCGAGCGCCTTTTCCCTTTCATCATCGCTTATATTGAACAAAAATCCAAGCTCCGTCCAGCCGAGTATCTGTATTCTCAGCGGGTCGAAATAATCGGTATATCCCGTGAGGACTATTCCGGGACGGTTAATTTCGCTCGTGGTTATCAATATATCCTTTGCATCTTTCGGGAGATAAACGGTTTCAAGCTTATGAAATTCTATTATCTTTTCAAGCGATACGGAATACTCCTGTGACATAAATCTGCGCCGTCCTTTTAAAAATGATTATCCGCTTTTCCGACGGATATATCAGCACTCATATATACAATATACTTTATTATAAATTATAAATTATAAATCACTTATTATCAAGGTATTTTTTCGCAAAAAAGATAATTGATAGAATAAGGGTAAAAAGTGCATATTTACATTATCGTCAATTTATGCTAAAATATGGGATAACACAGATATTTGTGCCGTCGGCGTAAACCTCAATCGCCGAATAAATAAGAAAACGAGGCGTACTATATATTGGATAGAAAATTAAAGGTAGCAATAGGCACCGACGCTTTTCCGCCGACCACTGACGGTATAAGCAATGTTGCGCAAAGCTACGCATATGAGATAAATAAAAATCTCGGTGAAGCAGTGGTTGTAACACCGAAAAATCCGAATCAGCTCGACTACAGATACGACTATCAAATATACCGCTACAAAAGCTGGTGGGTTCCGACAAAAGAGGGATACAGCATCGGCTGGCCCTTTGACGACAGGCTCCACCAAGATATTATTGATATGAATTTTGATATTCTCCACTCGCACGCACCGCTTGCAACAAGCTACTATTTCCGCCGTGTAGTGGAGAAAAAGAAGATACCCACCGTGCTGACATATCATACAAAATATGAATATGACATCGATCGCAGGGTGCCAACAAAGCCCGTAAAGGACTTTGCCTATCATTTTTTATGCAACAACATCAATGCCGCCGACGAGGTGTGGGTAACAAGCAACGGAACAGCCGATTCCCTGCGAAAGCTGGGATACGAAGGGGATTATATCCTTATACCCAACGGCTGCGATTTGCCGATTACAAATGTATCGAGCGACGATGTTGCAATAATTAAACGCAAGCACAGTATACCCGAGGGTCTGCCAGTTTTTATTTACATCGGGAGAATGATATGGTACAAGAATATTGATTTAATACTAAATGCGTGCCGTAAAATTGCGGACGACGGTATGGACTTTCGGATGATTATGCTCGGATTCGGTGCTGACGAAAATGCAATTAAAAAGAAAATCAATAAGCTCAATCTAAAAAAATATATTATTTGGACAGGGAAAACACTCGACAGGAAAGAGCTGCTCGGTTATTACAGCATTTCCGATTTACTGCTGTTCCCGTCAACCTTTGACACAAACGGACTTGTGGTTCGTGAAGCAGCCGCCTGCGCAACGCCGAGTCTGCTCGTCAGGGACAGCTGTGCCGCCGAGGGAATAGACGACTGCAAAACAGGATTTTTGTGTATGGAAAGCTATCATTCCATAGCCGTCACCATTGAAAAGATTGTTGAAAACCCCGTTCTCATTAAAGATGTCGGAAAAAATGCGCAAAAGGATATTTATATTAGCTGGGAAGACGCAGTAAGAAAAGCATACGAAAGATACCATATCGTGATTGATAATTTCAATTCAAAGGGCAAATAAACGCAGAAATAATTAAAGAAAGTAAAATATCGGTAAAATATTGTTTAAAAAATATAAAATCTGCTTGAATAATACGCGCTGTTGATTTAAAATAAATCGTAGGAAATAAAAATCAAAGGATGTTATTGCTTCAATGAACACAAAGGTTGAAAAAAGGCGTGCAGTGCTGATAAATCTTGCATATGCAGCCGTAATCATAGGGATAGTATATTTGTTTTTCAAATACTGCCTTTCGGTGACGGCTCCGTTTTTGGTGTCATTTTTCCTCGCAGTCATTTTGCAAAGACCGCTGAGATGGCTTGACAAAAGGACTAAGCGAAAGCACCACACTCTTTGGACGATACTTTTAATACTGTTTTTAATCGCAATAATAATTATTCCTTTGGCTTTGATAATCGCTTCCGTTATAAAGGAAATAGGCAATTTCATATCCTATCTTTCCGAACAGCTCAACGGTTTGCCGATTTTCCTTGTAACGCTTGAAAACGAGATACTCTCGTTTTTGGAATTTTTACCCGACGGAATTTATACCTCCGTCTCCGATGCGATAACTGAATTTTTCGGTAATTTAATCAATGATTTTGACATCTCCTCGCTCGGACTGAGTACATCGTCAATCACAAGCACAATTTCAAGCGGAATCAGCGGTATCTACTCCGTTGCCAAAAATATTCCGTCTGTATTGTTCGGTCTTGTTATAGGGATAATTGCGTGGATATATTTCACAAAGGATTATGACCGCATTGTCAATTTCATCAAGCTTCAGCTGCCCGAAAAGAATAAAAATATTCTGAGCGAAACGAAGCAAATTTTCTCAAAAACCGTTATGAAAATGGTGAGAGCGTATGCGCTTATAATGTTCATAACATTCTGCGAGCTGTTTTTGGGATTTTCGATACTCTCGCTTATCGGAGTTATGAATAACAGCTATATATTCATAATAGCAATATGCACGGCGATATTTGATATTCTGCCGGTTGCAGGCTCGGGCGGCGTGCTTATCCCATGGGCAATCGGAAGCTTTATTTGGGACAATGTCGGTCAGGGCATAGGACTTTTGGTTTTGTATGCGATTATTACCGTTATAAGGCAATATATCGAGCCTAAAATCGTCGGCGATTCTCTCGGAGTTCATCCGCTTGTAACGCTTGCAGGGCTTTACTTCGGACTAAAGCTTTTCGGATTTCTGGGTATGTTCATAGCGCCTATTACGGTAATGACCGTTAAAGCGTTTAACGATTCGGGAAGAATACACCTGTATAACCCCCCGCAAAGAAATTAAAATTCAGAAAATATAGACAATACAAAAACGAGTGCAGGAAATTTGCACTCGTTTTTTGTGTTTCGTTATAAGTATTTATCCGGTTTGAACTCCGCCGAGGAAATGCTTAGAATTAAGCATTTTGCGAGAGGTGCTGTACATAAAGTACCGCCCTCGAGTAAAAGGCTTAAAGCTTCCGGTCGGAATCAAAAGCGGTTATGAGTATTTACTCGGCGGAGGGGAGGTTTTTGTTTGCATTGGCGAGCATTAACTTTATACGATTTTCCTGATTGGTTTGAGTTGAAGAAAAATCGTAATCAATCGCAACGATATTCGCATCGGGATATTTTTCCTTTGCGGCTTTCATAATTCCCTTGCCGACAATATGATTGGGCAGACAGCCGAACGGCTGGGTACAGATAATATTATTTATACCGCTTGAGCAAAACTCGAGCATTTCGGCAGTGAGAAGCCAGCCCTCGCCCATTTTAACGCCCATACTGATAAATTCTTTAGAGGCGTTCATTGTATCGCCGAAATACGGCATAGAACGAAAATGGGAATACTTTTTTACAATATTGATTACATCCTTTTGCTTTTTCATAAGAATTTTTAAACCGAGGTACATACCGAAAGCTTTAATTGCATTTTTACGGTACAGCTTATAATCGGTAACACCGTTTGAAACGCAGTAAAGGCAAAAGTCAGCAACGCCGCCCAAAACAGGCTCGGCACCGTTTGATATGAGGAATTTTTCAAGCTCGTTATTGCCGTAAGGAGAAAATTTAACAAATATTTCTCCGACTATGCCGACCTTTGGCTTTTCGGCTTTTTCAAGAGGTATTTTTTCAAAATCCGCTACAATATTCCTGTAGCATTTTTTAATTGCAATGTACGAAAAATTCTTTTCCTTTGCAAAGCGGCGGGCAATTTCATCAATCCAGTAATCGACACGGCGTTCGGCTTCGCCCTTTTCTTTTTCATAGGGAATGCACTGATTTTTTAAAGTCATAAGCAAATCGCCGAAATAAACGCAATACAGCATTCTGTAGAGCATAAGAAGAGGCATTTTAAATCCGCTTTGTTCAAGGCTGTGTTTAAAATTAAAAGATATGATCGGAATATAGGAATATCCTGCATTTTGAAGCGCTTTTCTCATAAGGGAAATATAATTTGAAGCACGGCATCCTCCGCCGGTTTGGGTAATCAAAAAAGCAATTTTATGTATATCGTACTCTCCACTTTCAATAACATCCATCATCTCGCCTATTACGACTTGGGCGGGATAACAGGTGTCGTTATGGCAGTATTTAAGACCCTTTCTCCTGACCTCTTCACCGGAATTTTCCATCATTTTAAGATGATAGCCCCAGCCGTTCATTATAGGAATAAGCAATTTTTCGTGAATCGGGAACATCGGCGGAACAAGAATTGTATAATCGTCAACCATATCCTCGGTGAAATACACGATTTCGTTTTCATTTTCTTTAGGATCAGTCATATAATCTTACCTTTGCTTCTGCTTTGATTGCTGTGCATCAAGCGCTCCCAAAAGGGAACGAAGCCTGATTTTAACAGCGCCGAGATTTGTTATCTCGTCAATTTTTATCTGTGTATAGAGTTTGCCTTTTGACTCCAATATCCGCTTGATTTCGTCCGTGGTTACGGCATCAATTCCGCACCCGAAAGAAACGAGCTGAACAAGCTGAATATCATCGTTTTCGGTTGCAAACTGCGCCGCCTTATACATTCTTGAATGATATGTCCACTGGTTCAAAACATTGACTTTTACATCGGGAGAAAGGTCGCAAACACTGTCCTCTGACAAAACTGCGAAACCGAGAGAAGATGCAAGAGCGTTTATGCCGTGGTTTATCTCAGGATCGATATGGTAAGGTCTTCCGGCGAAAATCAAAAGCCTTTTACCGTTTTTCCTTGCGTATTTAATAGTTTCATTACCCTTTGCCGAAACGGCTTTGCGGTAATCAGAAAGAGCGGAATATGCATTTCCCGCAGCAGAGTAAATTTCATTTTTCTTTACATTCATAACCGACTTCAGCGCCTTGTACAATCCGTTGACAAAAACTTTTTTATCATTGATATTCAAATACGGATAAAGGAATTTGGTACCCTTGATATTATCTATATTTTTGCTTATCAGCTCTCCGTAATATGCCACGACGGGGCAGTTAAAGCAGTTATCAGTATTATCCTCGGCAACATTGTATGTAAGGCTCGGATAAAAGATGAAATCGGGATTTTTTTCTATCAGGCTTTCGATATGACCATGCATAAGCTTTGCCGGATAACAGGCGGTATCGGAGGGTATTGTGTGCTGACCCTTGACATAAAGCTCCTTATTTGACCTATCGGAAAATATTACATCACAGCCGAGCGATGTAAAAAGTGCGTCCCAAAACGGGGCAAGGTCATACATACCGAGTGCAAGAGGAAGTCCGACACAAATATTTTTTCTAATACCTTTTGCGCCTGTATCAAGCAATGTTATATATTTATATTTGTAATCATATAAATCACAGCCGTGGTTGTCTGCAACGGTTTTGCCCGCTCCTCTATCGCATTTATTGCCACTGATATACTTTTTGCCGGAGGAAAATGTGTTTATCGTCAGATTACAGCGATTGGTACAGCCCTTGCAAACAGCAGGCTTTGAGGTGTGGGTAAAGGCTTGAAGTTCGGCAGGTGAAATTAAATTACCCTGCCCTTTTTCACTTTCCATTGCGCATACGGCGGCGCCGAATGCACCCATAAGACCGGCAATATTCGGTCTTATAACATAAGCTCCTATTTCGTCCTCAAAGGCTTTCAGAACAGCATCGTTCAAAAATGTACCGCCCTGGACGACAATTTTCTTTCCGAGTTCATCGGGAGATGAAGCTCTTATAACCTTATACAAAGCGTTTTTAACAACCGACGCAGAAAGTCCTGCACTGATATCGCCTATTGTTGCACCGTCCCTTTGTGCCTGTTTAACAGAGGAATTCATAAATACCGTACAGCGCGAACCGAGATCAACCGGATGCTCGGCAAAAAGCGCAAGGCGTGAAAATTCCTGTACAGTATAGCCCATTGCGGCGGCAAAAGTTTCGATAAAAGAACCGCAACCTGACGAGCAGGCTTCGTTAAGCATTATTGAATCTATCGCATTATTCCTTATTTTAGAACATTTTATATCCTGTCCACCGATATCGAGTACAAATTCAACATCGCTGTTAAAATGCTTTGCGGCGGTATAGTGAGCAATAGTTTCCACCAAACCGAAATCAACGGAGAATGCACTTTTTATCAGTTCCTCGCCGTAGCCTGTAACCGCCGAGGCTTTGATTGATATTCTGTTTGAACAAAGAGAATATATCTTTAAAAGCTGATTTTTAACCGCTTCTACAGGATCGCCGTTATTGCCGGCATAGTAAGAATAAAGAATATTTTTATCCTTATCAAGAAACACAAGCTTGGTTGTGGTTGAGCCGCAGTCAATACCGAGATAAGCGTCGCCGTAATATTTAGAAATATCCCTTTGCTTAACATCGGCAAGCGCATGATGGGAGCAAAACTCCTCATACTCCTTTTTGTCTGCAAAAAGAGGCTTTGAAGTGGAAATCAACTTTCTCGTTTTAAGCGTGGAATTTATTTTGCTTTTTATTTGAGCGTATGTAAGCTCGTCGGCATTTTTTTGTGCATAAAGAGCTGCGCCGTAAGCAACCGAGGTATTGGCATATTGAGGAGTAACGGCATCTTTTTCATCAAGGCCGAGAGTTTCGATAAATCTTCTGCGAAGCCCTTTGCAGTAATACAAAGCTCCGCCGAGAAAAACGACCTTGCCTTTGATTTTCCTGCCCTGCGCAAGACCTGCTATAGTCTGATTAACAACCGCCTGATAAACCGACGCACAAATATCTTCTTTTTTAGCGCCTTGGTTTATAAGAGGCTGAATATCGCTTTTTGCAAAAACTCCGCAGCGTGAGGCAATCGGATATATCTGCGTGTATTTTAGGCTCAGCTCATCAAGCTCATCAAGGCTTACATCAAGCAAAACAGCCATTTGGTCTATAAATGCACCCGTACCGCCTGCGCACGAGCCGTTCATTTTTTCATCAAACCCGCTCTTATCAAAAAATATTATTTTAGCATCCTCACCGCCGAGTTCTATAAC
>JAJQGZ010000158.1 GCA_021200075.1 Clostridiales bacterium
GGACTCTATTAAACTTTTATACGGAAGTGTTCAACTTGCACTTGCAATTTTCGAACAAAAATTTTTATTGAATTTAATCGCAATAAATTTATCCCCTTTACCGTCGTGATTATCGTACTTTAAAATTTAATTGTTGTTATCGTCTCTTTTATATGATAAAATATAACGCAAAGGAAGTGGTATAATGAATAATATTTTACTTTACATATTGATTTTTTTCTGTGTTGTGACGATTGTGCTTTTAGTCGCTCTTTTGCTTAAAAAGCCAAAGTCCGATAACACCGTAGCTTTGCTTGACCAAAAGCTTGATATAAACGCAAGGAGCACGGAGAATAAGCTCAATCTTGTTTCAAATCAAATGAAAGAGCTTACAGATAAAAATTACGAACAGCAGATTAAGCTTATCGAAGTCTTGAACGCCGGCACGGAAAAGCAAACCAAAGCCACCTCGGAAGCAATCGGTTCAATGCAAAAAAGCAATGAAGAAAAGCTTGAGCAAATGCGTAAAACCGTTGACGAAAAGTTGACCGACACTCTCAATCAGCGTCTTGATTCCTCGTTTAAAACCGTTTCCGAGCAGCTTACAAATGTTTATAAGAGTCTCGGCGAAATGAAAGAGCTAAGCACGGGAGTTACCCAAAGCGTTTCCGGTCTTAACAGAGTTCTTACAAATGTAAAAAGCAGGGGAACCTGGGCGGAGGTACAGCTCGGTAATATTCTTGACCAGACCATTCCCAATATGTATGAGACTAATGTTCAGACAAATCCGAAATATAACGGCAGGGTTGAGTTTGCGGTAAAGATACCCAATCAGGAGGACGGCGGATTCATCTATCTTCCGATTGATTCAAAATTCCCTATGGAGGATTACGCAAGGCTTTCCGCCGCAAGCGAAGCAGGGGATGTCGACGCTCTTGAAAAGGCAAAAAAGGCATTGGAAACTCGCATAAAGGACGAAGCAAAGCTGATAAAGCAGTATATCAGTGCGCCGGAAACCACGCCTTTCGCAATTATGTATTTGGCAACCGAGGGACTTTATGCCGAGATAACCGCTTCCAAAACGGGTATTGCGGAGAAAATTCAGGCTGATGGTATTATGATTGCCGGGCCGTCCACTATAACGGCGCTTTTAAATTCTCTTGCAATGGGATTTCGCACCATCGCTATTAACGAAAAGGCTAACGAGGTTTGGAAAGTTCTCGGCGCCGCCAAAACTCAGTATGAAAAGTTCGGCGATATTTTAGCCAAAGCACGCGAAAAGGTTGACGAGGCGGGCAAGGCTCTCGACGAAGCAGACCACAGAAACAATATTATCCAAAAAAATCTTCGTAAGGTTGAAACGCTTGAAACTTCCGCCGCAGACGAAATTCTCAATCTTGAAGAATAAATATTCATTAAAATGTATAAAATGAATATATATTCATAATTTCATTTTGCTTCACATATGTTGCCGTTTTTTAATATTGTGGTTTTTCTGCATCCTCACAACCAAGTAACCGTAGGGGCGGATGCTATCCGCCCGCCGTGTTTTTGCAAAAAATGAATGTCAACCGGCACTTATGACAGAGCCGTTTTGTCTCCCCCCTGTTAATCACTTAAACAAGGGAGATTTTTTTAATTCTAATTCGTTAAAAGTACACTTTTATGTCAAATGTACAAAATAAATGAATATTTTTTCATTAATTTATACAACCGTACAAAAACGCAAAAAATCGAAAAAAATTAAAAATAATTATTGACATATGTCAGAAATAATAGTACTATGTAAGCGATAAGAGAGGGCGGTTGTTATGGCAAGACCTAAAAAATCAAGGCGTATATGTATGCAGCCGCAGTCAGCGGAGTTTAATGTATCTCCCGGAGGGAAAACGATAAGTCTTTCCGTTGACGAGTATGAGGCGGTGAGGCTTATTGATTACATCGGACTTACTCAAAACGATTGTGCAAAGCAAATGGATGTTGCACGCACAACAATTACCGCAATTTATGACAGTGCTAAGTACAAATTAGCCGATTCCCTTATCAATCACAAAACCGTTAAGGCTGAGGGCGGAGATTATATGCTTTGCCCCAATTCAAAATACTGCTGCGGCAAATGCGGTCAAAACCGTTGCGGCAAATGCCATCACGGTGACTGCGATTTATGCTCCGGAATATTTCACGAGCGGGGCAGAGAATGTTTTGTTTTGTAGTATAACTGATACTTTATTCAGCCTATTGCGGTTATCACTTTGCGGTAATCGTTGCAATAAATAATTTCCATATATAAAAAGCAAATTTAAGGAGGAATTATTATGGAAGCTTGGAGAAATTTTAAACAGGGCGTTTGGTGCGACGAAATCAATGTCAGCAACTTTATTAAGCTCAACTACACACCCTATGACGGCGACGCAGAATTTCTTGCCGGCCCGACTGAAAGAACAAAAATAGTTTACAATAAGGTTAAAGAACTTCTTATAAAAGAAAATGAAAAGGGCGGAGTTCTCGATGTTGATACAACAAAGGTACTTTCAATCCTTTCGCACGACCCGGGATATGTAGATAAAGAGAGGGACATCATTGTCGGCTTGCAGACAGATGAGCCTCTCAAGAGGGGCGTATCTCCTTTTGCAGGTTACAGGAACACCGTTCAGGCTTGCCGTGCTTACGGCTATGAGCTTTCGGACAAAATCAAGGATGAGTTTACCTACAGAACAACTCACAATACCGGCGTTTTCCGTGCTTATACGGATACAATGAAAAAGGCTCGTCACGCAGGTATTCTCACCGGACTTCCGGACGCATACGCAAGGGGCAGAATCATCGGCGATTACAGAAGAGTTGCCCTTTACGGTATGGATTATCTTATTGAGCAGAAAAAGGCAGATAAGTACAGAGTAGGCTTGGCAGATGTTTTGGACGAGGAGACTATTCATCTTCTTGAAGATTTGTCAAAGCAGCTTGACTTTATGAACCAGCTCAAGGGTCTTGCTTTTGATTACGGCTATGATATTTCAAAGCCGGCACGCAATGCAAGGGAAGCTATCCAGTGGCTGTATTTCGGTTATCTCGGAGCTGTTAAGGAGCAAAACGGCGCCGCTAACTCAATCGGCAGAATTGCCGAATTTATCGACTGCTATATCGAAAGAGATTTGCAGGAGGGTGCGCTTGATGAATCCGGCGCTCAGGAGCTTGTCGACGACCTTGTAATCAAACTTCGTCTTGTTCGCCATTTGCGTACTCAGGAATATAACGAGCTTTTCGCAGGCGATCCGGTATGGGTAACAATGGCTCTTGCAGGTGTAACGAGCGAGGGCAAGTCAATGTGCTCGAAGACCTCTTTCCGTGTAATACAAACTCTTTATAATCTCGGGCCTTCGGCGGAGCCGAACATCACGGTTCTTTGGTCGGAGCATCTTCCGCAGGGATTCAAGAATTTCTGTGCGCAGGTTTCCATTGATACTGATTCTATTCAATATGAAAACGACGATGTTATGAGAAGAATGTACGGCGACGATTATTCAATTGCCTGCTGTGTTTCCGCAATGAAGACGGGCAAGCAAATGCAGTTCTTCGGTGCAAGGTGCAATCTTGTAAAGGTTCTTCTTATGGCTCTCAACGGCGGTAAGGACGAAATCGGTGCAGACCAAATTGCTCCCGAGGGCAAGGTATTTGATGAAGAAGTGCTTAATTATGACAGTGTGCTTCACGCATATAAAAAGTACCTTTCCTGGATGGCAAGGCTTTATGTAAATACAATGAATGTAATTCATTATATGCACGATAAGTACGCTTATGAGAGACTTATGATGTCCCTCCACGATACTGATGTTGAAAGACTTATGGCATTCGGTGTATCAGGTATGTCAGTAGTTGCAGATTCTCTTTCCGCAATCAAGTATGCAAAGGTTACTCCGGTTAAGGACGACAGGGGAATTATCACCGAGTTTAATATTGACGGCGAATTTCCAAAATACGGCAATGACGACGACAGGGTTGACCTTATTGCAAATGAAATCATCGAGTATTTCTACAAGGAGCTTTGCAAAACTCCGGCTTACAGAGGAGCAAAGCATACCCTTTCAATTCTCACAATCACATCAAATGTTATGTACGGCAAAAAGACAGGTTCAACCCCCGACGGTCGTAAAGCCGGCGAACCCTTTGCACCCGGTGCAAACCCGATGCACGAGAGGGATAAAGAGGGCGCACTTGCTTCCCTTAATTCCGTTGCAAAGCTTAATTACGCTTGCTGCCAGGACGGTATTTCAAATACTTTCTCAATCACTCCGGATGCACTCGGCAAGGATAATGAAAACAGGGTTGATAACCTCACAAATATGCTTGACGGATATTTTGCTCAGGACGCTCATCATCTCAATGTAAATGTTCTCAATCGTGAAAAGCTTATTGCCGCTATGAACGACCCGACCCTTTATTCGACTCTTACAATTCGTGTAAGCGGATATGCAGTAAACTTCAATAAGCTTACAAAGGATAAGCAGGAAGAGGTTATTGCCAGAACCTTCCATACCGCAATGTGATGAAAGCTGATATTCATTCTTTTGAATCTATGGCGGCGCTTGACGGCAATGGTATTAGATTTGCAGTATTTTTCACAGGCTGTCCGCTCAGGTGCGCTTATTGCCATAATCCGGACACTTGGTATAAAGGCTCAAACGAGTGGATGAGTGAGCGCCTTGCCGAAAAAATAATAAGGTATAAGCCTTATTTCAAAAACGGTGGAGGTGCCACCTTCTCCGGCGGCGAGCCGCTTCTCAATGCCGATTTCATTGCCGAAACAGGCGAAATTTTAAGGCAAGACGGAGTTAATTACGCTGTTGATACCTCCGGCTCGGTTCCTCTTACCGATTCGGTCAAAAAGGCTCTTGACGGTGCCGAGCTTGTAATTTTAGATTTAAAATTTTTTGACCCTGAAAGCTATAAGAAATATACAAAAGGCAATTTTGATAATTTCGTAGCAATCGGCAAATACTGTTCTGATAATAATATCAGAATGTGGCTTCGCACTGTTATAGTTCCCGGTATAAATGACGATGAGGATTCGGTTAAAAAATATGCCGATTTTGCAAAGCAGTTTAAGTTTGAAAAGTATGAGCTTTTGGCTTTTCATACAATGGGATTTTTTAAGTACGAAAATCTCGACGAGCCTAATCCATTAAAGGATACTCCTCCTCTTGATAAGGACAGACTTGCCGTTTTGCAAAAATGCCTTGACGCCGCTCTGGAAGACACCATTGATAGATAAACCTAACGGAACTGCGTGAACAGTCCCGTTTTTTGTCGGTTTACATATTCTCTTATTGTAATCTCAAATTAAATATGGTAAACTGTAACTGTTAATTATCAATAAAATTTCCCCGTAATCAAAGCGGAAATTTATATATACTCAAAAAGGAGACAATATGAAAATATTAGTATTAGCCGGCGGACTAAGCCCCGAAAGGGATGCGTCATTCGTCTCGGCTTCGATGATTGCCAAAGCCCTGATAAGAAAAATCATTTTGTCTGTGTAATGGATTTATGCGCCGATATAAGCGATGTCGAAAATGAACTGAAATTTACAAATTCGCTTTCCCAAATTGACGATTATTGCATTAAGGAAAATGTGCCGGATTTTGATAAAATCACCGCTCATCAAGTCGGCGAGAATGTTATTGAATGTTGCAAACGCTCGGATTTGGTTTTCCTTGCGCTTCACAGAGATATAAGGGAAAACAGCAAGCTTCAAGCACTTTTGGAACTCAACGGCATCAGGCATACCGGTTCAAATTATTACGGATGTATGCTGGCTATGGATAAAAATATTTCAAAGCTGATAGCAAAGCAGAATAATATCAATACCGCCGTATGGAATATTAATTGTAACGAAAATGCGGGTTATCCCTGCATTACGAAGCCTTTAAACGGCGGCTCAAGCATCGGCATAACGATTGTTAATGATAAAAAAAAGAGTTTGAAGCCTCAATCGAATCGGCAAAAAATTTGACGATACAGTCCTTGTTGAAGAGTTTTTGACCGGCAGAGAGTTTTCTGTGTCGGAATACTGGATTATAAGCCTTTGCCTGCTATTGAAATAATCCCCAAGCAGGGCTTTTATGATTACAAGAATAAATATCAAGCCGGGTTGACTGTTGAAAAATGCCCTGCCGATATTTCTCACGATTTGGAAAATATGTTTCAAGAGCTTGCATTAAAAATACATAAGCTTCTCTAACTTGATTATTATTCACGGGTTGATTTTATAGTGGATAAAAGTGGTACGCCGTTTTTCCTGGAGGCTAACACATTGCCAGGTATGACATCGACAAGCCTTTTACCGCAGGAAGCAAACGCCGTGGGAATAGCTTACGATACACTGTGCGAAATGATTGCCCTGTCAGCTCTTTAAGAGTCAATCAAAATTAAAATAATAAATCGGAACGGTTCATTTTAAACACGAACCGCTCCGATTTTTAATTTGTCTATATTTTCATTTTATATTTTTTGACATCTCATTATATGCCGTCAGCACCGCATCGTCGCTGATGTTGCATCCCATTTCATAAAGCGGAACCTTTGCAAAAATTTCTTCAAGCACATCAAAAAGATTTTCCATCTTATCCCTGTTAAGCTTTCTTACGGTTTGGGAAAAAATATTGAATACCGCTCTTCCGGTATCGGCTTTTTTGATTGTATTTTCCTCGCTTCTTTCAAGGAAACAAATTCCCGCAAGCTCAACAATTTCCGGTGTGGAATAGTCATATTTACCGCTCCACGGAGTACCGCAGGCATAAACCTTTCCGTCAATTAATCTTATCGCCGGTTTATCGTCGCTTATAATGTGCGCCCTGTCGCCGAAATGCTTCAGCCAGAGGTTTGTGTGAGTTGATTTTCCCACACCGCTGTCGGCGGAAAAAGCATATGCCTTGCCGTCCACAACAACGCAGGAGGAATGAAGAAGTATTCCGCTGTATCTTAAAAGCTCTGTGTAAAAATCCAAGCTGGTAAGCATATATTCCCAATCTCCGTGGTTAAGCTCGGGATGCTCACGCATTGCATTTAATATTCTTTCCTCGCTCACATCAATAACAATACCAATGTTTTCTTCTTTCTGATTTTCGGAAAGATATGCAGCTGCCTGCTTAGCCGTTCTGCCGGTTTTGTTTTTCATATTCACTCTCAGTCCGGCTATATCGTAAACTGCCATAATTCAGCTCTCCTGTTTTGTATCGTAATATTTACATCATCTTATTTAGTATAGCTTAATAAACATCAGCCGTCAAGTGAAAAAGATAATATTACCTGATATTTCCGATTGACTTTTGTATAATTTTGATTTATTATAATATAGAACATTCGTTCGATAAAATCAAAAAAGCAAGGTGTAATATAAAATGGAACGCCAAATACTGCATGTTGACTGCAATAAATTTTATGCAAGCGTTGAGTGCTTTCTGCATCCCGAATTACGGGGTAAGCCCGTAGCGGTCGGAGGAAGCGAAAAGGAGCGCCACGGTATAATTCTTACCAAGAATGAGGAAGCCGGTAAATACGGTCTTGTTGTCGGAGAGCCTTTATGGCAGGCACGGCAAAAATGCCCCGACCTTATAATTGTAGAACCGCATTTTTCAACCTATATGGAATTTTCGCAAAAGGTACGCAGAATACTTGAGGATTATACCGACCTTATCGAGCCGTTCGGGCTTGATGAAGCGTGGATAGATGTCACCGGCGATTGGAGCAGGAATGGTGCGGAAATTGCAAGGGAGATAAATAAACGGGTGAGAGAAGAGGTCGGCATAACCGTCAGCGTCGGTGTAAGCTTTAATAAAACCTTTGCAAAGCTTGGCTCCGATTATAAAAAACCCGACGCCGTCACCATAATCAGCAGGGATAATTTTAAGGATATAGTATGGAGTCTGCCTTGCTCCGCACTGCTTATGGCAGGGCCATCTACTGTCAAAAAGCTTGCTTATTACGGCATATCCACAATAGGCGATCTTGCTTGCAGCAGTTTTGAATTTATCAAATCCGTCCTCGGCAAAAATGGTGAAAAGCTCAAGCTCGGCGCAATGGGTCTTGATACAAGCGAGGTAAGGCATATGAGCCTTGAGAGGGAAATTAAGAGCATAGGCAATTCCTCAACCGCACCGAGGGATTTGGTAAACGACCGTGATGTAAAAATTGTATTTTCCGTGCTTGCAGACAGCGTAGCAAGGCGAATGAGGGAACATTCGCTTAAAGGAAAGGTAATTTCAATTTCCGTTAAAAACAAGGATTTTGAAAGTTTTAGCAGGCAGTCTTGTCTCGACGCTCCCACGGATTCCACAAGCGAAATAAGCGAGGTTGCATTTGAACTTTTCAGGCATAATTATACTTGGGAGAAGAATGTAAGAAGCCTCGGAATAAGCGTAACCAAATTTACGCAAGGGGAGGCTGTTCAATATGATTTTTCGGGCAAAGTCGAAAGACGGGAAAAAATGGAAAAACTCGACCGAGCCATAGATAAGCTTGATGTAAAATTCGGCAAAAAATGCGTTCAAAGGGGAACCGTGCTTTATGACAAAAAGCTTTCTCACTGCGTCTTGGGCGAATCGAGCGTTTTGCACACAAAGATTTTTTAACCAAAAAAAACAGTGGGAGCTTTCACCCCCCCCACTGAATGTCATCGCCATTCACGCAATGAGTATAATTTAAGAATCCGATTGATATAAAATCAGCGGACTTATTTCATGCTTTCTTCGTAAGCCTTGATCATTTTCTTAACCATTTGACCGCCGACCGAACCTGCCTGCTTGGAGGTAAGATCGCCGTTGTAACCGTTTTTTGAGATTAACACCAACCTCAGCGGCTGCTTCCATCTTGAATCTGTCGAGAACTTCCTTAGCCTCGGGTACTACATTCTTAGAGCTTGACATTTTAATACACCTCTTTTGCTTTTTAATTGCAGGAAAAAGATTATCCGCCGAAATTTCGGCACATAAATCTCGCTCCTGCAACTATATTTTATGAAGTGTATTCTTTTTTACCGAAAATTGCAAGTGCAAGTTGAACACTTCCGTATAAAAGTTTAATAGAGTCCA
>JAJQGZ010000067.1 GCA_021200075.1 Clostridiales bacterium
TTCGCAATAATCTTCAATTTGGGAAATTATAAAGTCTCTGACCGCGCTCTCATCCCCGAACGCTCCATTTAAAAGGCATAATTCTTCAAGCATTTTTGTCACCCGTCCTTTCGGCAATATATGAGCAAATAAGCCATGCCGTATTTTCTATATCCGCAATATCAACCGTTTCAACACTTTGGTGCATATATCTTTGCGGTATTGATATGAGGGCGGTTTTAACTCCCTTTTCACTGACGGAAATAGCATCGGCATTGGTTCCCGTCCTGCCTGACATTATTTCACGCTGATATGGTATCTTTTCCTTTTCGGCAACTGATACAAGAGTGCGTGAAATATCACGGTCAAGAATAGGCGAAAAGCCAATCGTAGCGCCTGAAAAAAAGTTCCTTACAATCCGCCTTGTCACAGCCGGGACTGTAAGCAAATGATACATCAATACTTATCGCTTCGTCAACATTTTTTAGAATACAGTCCAATTTTTGCTCCTCTTGTACCCACTTCCTCCTGAGATGAGAACATCAGAGTAACCTTGCAGGGAAGTTTTTTAAGCTCATCAGCGCAAAGTAAAAGAACAGCCGCACCCGAACGGTTATCGAGACAGGATGCAGAAATTCTGCCGTTTAAAAGCTCGGTGAAATTGCGTTTAACGGTTACTCTGTCACCCGGTGAAACAAGTTTTTTAAGCTCCTTTAAATTAAGACCGGTATCTATTGAAATATCTTTAATATCCGGAGCGTTTTTTATCCGAGTCTTTTTGGAGATGCGGCGGAATAGTTGATACTACACCGTAAATTTCCTTTTTACTCCAAACGGAAACCTCGTTTGCAAGCAAAATACGGCTGTCAATACCTCCGCACTTTGCAACCTTTATAAAGCCGTCGTCTGTAATTTCTGTTACAATCATACCTATCTCGTCGATATGAGCATCGAGCAGATAGTGCTTCCCCTCGCCGAATGTGCAAAAGACATTGTTTATAGAATCTACATAGACATCGCCGTAAGGAGAAAGATTTTTTTGCAAAAGCGAGATCATATTTTCCTCCGCACCCGAAACGGCTGCGCAGGAAGTAAGCTCATTTAATAAATCTAAAATTTCATCTTTGCTTTTCATCATTCACCAAATTCGTTTACAAGCTCTTTAAATCTTCTGCCCCTATGTTCAAAAGTTTTGAATTGGTCAAAGGCGGGGCAAGCGGGAGAAAGCGCAACAATATCGCCAGAGCAGGCATTTTTCTTTGCCTCTGCCACCGCTTCTTCAAGATTTTGAACTTTAATTATTTTTATATTTGAATTTAAATATCCGCCACAAGAAGTAACTGTGTTGTATATTTTATCCGCCGTAGCGCCGTTTAATATGAGAACTTTGACGTATTTGAGAATATACTCTGCCATTTCGCTCATATCGTTACCCTTATCGGAACCGCCCATAATTGCTATAATCTTTGTGTTAAACGCACGCAAACCGCTGATAACCCTTGAGGGTGATGTGGCGATTGAATCGTTATAATATTTTACATTATTATATTCCCTGACAAATTCAAGTCGGTGTTCAACACCGGCAAAGGCGCCTGCAATTTGTTTAAACACTCCGACATCTACCATATCCCATACGGCGGTTATCGCTGTACAATAATTTTCTATATTATGCTCACCGGGGAGAATAATATCATCACGGGACATAACATAGGTTTCCGAGCCGTTGTCGCTATAGTAAATATCACCGTTTCCACGCATATAGCAGCCGTTTTCAACACTGTGCTTTATTGAAAATTGAGAAAGCCTGCCCCTGACATCAAAACGCATATCGTGATAAACACGACCACCGATTGAATAATCGCAGTCGGCATTAAGCACGGTTTTGCAGCGAGGTGTTTGGTAAATCAGCAAATTCCTTTTAGCGTCCACATATTCGTCAAGGCTTATGTGATGGTCAAGATGGGTACTTTCAATATTGGTAACAACCGCAACATCGGGTGTATCAACCATATTGCCCATTGTGAGAAGCTGGAAAGAAGAAAGCTCTACAACCGCAACATCATCGGCTGTAAGCGAATCAAGCTCCGGCATAAGAGCTTTGCCGATATTGCCGCCGATACAAACATTATAACCCTGAGCAGCAAGAATTTTTGATATTAAAGTGGTGGTTGTTGTTTTGCCGTTTGAGCCTGTCACAGCTATAATTTTTGACGGACAATATCTCATAAACACTTCCGTCTCTGATGTAACCGTCTGCCCTCTTTCTATACATTCACCTATCCATTTATTTTGAAAAGGAAGAATACCGGGAGATCTAAAAATCAAATCCATATCGGGCAAGACACTGAGATAACTTTCTCCGAGGGAAAAATGCATTCCCGCTTCTTCAAGTTCCTTGCAGATATCGGCACCGATATATTCCTTATCCCTTTTGTCACAAGCGTAAACATCAATACCGAGCCTTGAAAGGAAAAGTGTGCACGGAACATTTGCAACACCCATACCGACAAGGGCAACCTTTTTACCCTTTAAGCCGTCAAAAAATTCTTTTGCTTTATCGTTCATACCGTCCTCCGATTATTTATATTTATCTTATCGCAATCAATTTTAACATCAATGCACATAGAATTTACCGTCTCTGAAATCCTTTAAATTAAAATGTTCCATTTGTTCCTCAAACTCGAGCTGGAACGGAAGTCTGTCCTTATGTATGAACTTATCCTTAATGGGGATTTCACAGTTCATAATATAATTTGCCGTGAGCTTCCTGCACACGCTTTCCTCGTTCCCTCTGAAATAAACCTTTTTGCTCTGAGGCTCAACTATGCAAATTGAAATTTTGACAGTCTCTTTCTTCCCGAGAGGAGTTACGGTTTTGCTCAGCTCAACGGCATCGTCGTTTGCTTTATCGGTAATAAAACACAAAACGGCATTACCTTTTCTTTTTAAATTCTTTATCGTAATATCGTCAATAACCTCGTCAAGATAAGCGACAACATCATTTTTATCAAGATCTTCTATAACCGCTGTGTATATAAATTCCTTTTTCTTATACGCACGCAAATCAAATGTAAAATCATTTATCTCTATATCTTTAGACATTGCAAAACCGTTTGAATGCAAATCATTGTAAACTGCATTGAGATAATCGGAGCATTCGCTTTCCTCGCGTGAGGTGAAATAATATCCCGCATCGTTTATTTCATATTCAACAGATGTTAAAAACGAATCGCACTTTGAATATTTTGAATAATAAACAAAGATAACGACAAGGGTTATAATCACCAAAATATCGCACAGATAATTAAATACAAGGTCAAGCGTTTGATTAAAATCTGCAATATACGGCTGAGCACCGATATATACAAAAATAAAAACTATGGTAAATACTATAAGCGCTTTTAAGGCAGCGAAAAGCCTTTTTTGCTTTTTTCTAAATTTATTCATTTTATCATACCCATAAATGTTTCTTCATCAATTATTTCAATTCCGAGGCTTTGTGCCTTATCAAGCTTTGAACCGCCGTTTTCACCTGCAAGGACATAATCGGTTTTTTTCGACACCGATGAGGATGTTTTGCCGCCGAACGACTCAATCAAAGCAGATGCTTCCGAGCGTTTAAGCGTCGGCAAAGTGCCAGTAAGGACAAAGACTTTTCCCTCAAGCTGATTACCCTGAGAGGTATCGACCGACTCCATATTAACGCCGTACTCTTTAAGCTTTGATATAAGCTCTCTTGCGCTTTCGCTTGAAAAGTAATTAACAACACTTCTTGCAATAATTTCTCCGCAGCCGTCAATTTGAAGAATATCACCCACGCTTGCCGACATAAGAGCGTCCATACTCTTGAATCTGCCGGCGAGAAGCTTACCTGCCTTTGCGCCTACATGCCTGATACCGAGTGCAAAAATAAGATTGGCAAGATCGTTATCCTTTGATTTTTCAACCGACTTGATAATATTGCCGGCGCTCGTTTCCTTAAATCCGTCAAGCGAAGCGATTTTATAAGGGTCAAGAGTATAAATATCATAGGTCTTCTTAATCATACCTTCATTAACAAAAGTTTCTATAACAGCGGGGCCGAGACCCTCAATATCCATTGCGTCCCTTGAACAGAAATGAATTAGATTTCTCAAAAGCTGAGCTGGACATTCCGGATTAATGCAACGAATTGTGGATTCACCGTTTTCTCTGATAACCCTTTCTCCGCAGGATGGACAGGTATTCGAAAATTTAAACACCGAATCCGAACGATGCTCATTAACGCAAAGAACTTCCGGAATAATATCCCCTGCCTTGCGAACGGTTACGGTATCGCCGATACCGATACCCTTTTCATTAATAAAATCCTGATTGTGAAGTGTTGCACGGCTGACCGTTGTGCCTGCAAGGTGAACGCTTTCAAGCACGGCTGTAGGAGTGAGAACACCTGTTCTGCCGACTGCTATTTCTATATCTACAAGTCGGGTTTGCTTTTCCTCCGGCGGATATTTAAAGGCTATCGCCCACTTCGGATACTTAGCAGTTGAGCCGAGTCTCTCCCTTTGGGCAAAGGAGTCAACCTTTATTACTGCACCGTCGATGTCAAATTCAAGCTCTCCCCTGACTTCGCCTATCCTGTTGATTTCTTCAAGCGCCAAAGTGATATTATCAACCTTTGTGTAAAACGGAATCGTGTTGAAGCCGAGCTCTTTTAAAAAATCAAGCGACTGCTTATGAGAATTAATATCATAACCCTCAATACGCTGAATATTAAAAACAAAAATATCAAGACCCCTGCCAAAAACAACACTGCTGTCCTTTTGCCTGAGAGAACCTGCCGCAGCATTCCTCGGATTTTTAAAAGGCTTTTCGCCGTTAATAATCTGACGGTCAACAACACGGTCAAAGCTTCTTTTGGGCATATAGACCTCTCCCCTGACTTCTATGAAAGGGATATTCTTTTTGAGCTTTAACGGGATATTATGAATCACTCTCAAATTTGATGTGACATCCTCGCCGACATCGCCGTTGCCCCTTGTTGAGCCTCTGACGAAAACGCCGTCTCGATATTCAAGGCTTACGGAAAGTCCGTCGATCTTAGGCTCGACAACAAAATCCGCCTTTTTAACCTCATCTGTTACTCTCTTTTCAAAGTCCATTATTTCGCCGACGGAAAAGGCATCCTGCAAACTTTCCATCCTGACGATATGCTCAACGCTTTCAAAGGTGTTATCAGCTTTACCGCCAACTCTTTTTGTAGGAGAATCCGGTACGTCATACTGCGGATATTTTTCCTCCAACATTTTAAGACGGCGCATCATCATATCGTACTCGTAATCCTCGATTTCCGGTGAATCGTCGTTGTAGTACCTGTCGGAATGATAAGAAAGAGTTTTTCGTAAATTGTCAATTACTGACTCCACTTCATTTGCAGGTATATTTTCGACCAAAGTTTCGGTAAAATTTTCATTAATATTGTTATTATTTTCCATAGTAAATTCTTCCAAATCAGTTACGGTTTCTGCCTAAAATCCGAGAAACGGCAAAAGTAAAATACCGCAAATTCCCGAACAAAAAGCCGAAATTGCATATTAATTTATTATTTTTATATTATAGCAAAGTTATAGCAAAGATTATTGTTTTTATATTATAGCAAAGAATATTACAAGCTTCAAGTATTTTGACATTTACGGTTTACTTTTTTTAAATTCGGGACTATAATAAAAGCATCCTTTATTAAACTGCCGACTGTATCCGACAGTTGTTATAAGGCTATATAATGATTATGACTAAAGAAAAGAAGTCCTGAATATGCGTTGCAAACAAACATATGCCAAAAAGCTTTCAGCCGTTACAATTTTTGCATTTATGATTATATTGACGGCACTGATACCGTATACGGTTTATGCCGCCGAGAATTCCGATATAATTTCCGTTTCAAAAGACAGTTACGAATTGGGAGCGGGAGAAACCCTATACTTATATGGCGAGACGGAAAAAGAATTTGACGATGATGTACTGACTTATGCCACAAGTGACAGCTCGATTGCCGATGTAAATGAGGACGGAAATGTTACGGCAGTATCAAACGGTAAAGCCGAAATAACAATTACCTCGTCATACGGTGCAAGCGCTTCCTGTACGGTTATTTTAAAAAATGAAGTTGAAAGCTTTTCTTTAAATTACGAAAGCGCAACCATCGGAGTCGGCGAAACAACGCTTGACCTCAATTCCACCGTAACAGGCGGTGCGAGCAATACAAGAATTTCGACATCTTCAAACGAGGCGGTCGCTACGGTATCAAACAGCGGAAAGGTAACCGGAAAAAGTAAGGGTACGGCTGAAATAACAGTCACTACATTCAACGGAAAGACCGCAGTTTGCACCGTTACAGTCAAAAAGCCTCCTACCGCCAAAACCGTAAGTCTTAAAGAATCAAAAAAATCGAAGCCGGTGAAACCTATCAAATAAAGCTTAAATATAACAACTGTGCTTCTATGTCCGTAAAATATTCTTCTTCAAAGAAAAGCGTTGCAACGGTAGACAAAAACGGAATAATAACAGCGAAGAAAAAAGGCACTGCTACTATAACTGCAACTCTCTATAACAATGTTAAAAAACCATAAAAATCACTGTTACATACATTTGTTTTGAATTAAACAAAAGCGCTTATGAAATATCGCTGACAAGCGACAATGTGGAATATGTTAAATTCGGTACATCTTCACAGGGCAGACCGCTTGAAGCGTATGTTATTACCGGTAACAAAAAAGTTACCAAAACAATTGTAATGGACTTTGCGATGCACGGATTTGAAGACAGTTACTACAGAGACGGCAAAGTACTGGTAAAGGAAGCCAACAAGCTGATTGAATATTACAGCACACATACAAATAAACTGAAAAACACAAGGCTTGTAATTATACCGGCTCTAAATCCCGACGGTGTTGTTGCGGGAACTAATAGCAAAAGAGCCTGCTCCACGGCGTTCGGCAGATGCACGGCAAAGCATGTGGATATGAACAGGGATTTCAAAAAATTCAAGGCGGTTGAAAGCAAGTATAATGCAAAGCTGCTGAAAAAATACAAGCCGGATGTTTACCTCAATTTCCACAGTTGGCTCAATGAAACAATCGGCATATCGGCTATCTGCGATATAGCAAGCTCCACTTTGCATTTAAGCGGAAAGCAGCGCAATATCTACGCATATTCAAGCGGTTATGCTATCGGATATGTGCATAATAAATACGGCTGTCCGAGCGCATTGATAGAATACGCTTCCCTGAGCAAGGTTAACCATACAAATACCTGCAAATTTATAAACAAAATTATTTCATATTACAATGTATCAGCGTAAATATTAATAAGTATAAATGATTTTCTATAGTCATAAAGCCGAAGTTCACAATTACAGTGAACATCGGCTTTATTTTTGCCCTCTTATATGTACCAAATTTAACATTAATTTTAAAATTTACAATCTGAATTTGTTTAAATATCAAAATGGTGTAAATTATATTTACGGAGGGATTTAATAGAATCAATATGGAGCAAAAGCATCAAATTTGAAAACAGGAAAAATTAGATAAAGATATAACCACAGATAATGTTATAATCGGAAGCGGTATTGCCGGCTTACTGACAGCGTACAAATTAAAAGAAAAAGGAGAACGGGCTGTTATTTTAGAAGCAAACAAAATTTGCTCAGGTCAGACAAAAAATACAACTGCGAAAATAACAAGTCAGCACGGTACAATATACGGCAAAATCTCCTCTTTTTACGAAAAAGAAGCGGTAAAGCAATATGCCATCGCAAATGCAAAAAAGTGTGCAAGCTGTTTTCCTAACTTACACACTTTATTTTACAGGCTCCGGATAGACGAGGCTCATCTGCCTCCTGCATTCGTCCATAATCAGCATACAGGCTCTTGTGGCTTCGAACGGGATATAATCAGACTGAGTTTTCCCTTGTTTGATTTCATCGGAAGCTCTCGTAAATTCCGTTAGGTAATCAGTTTTGCCTGTAAAAACCGATTTCCCGTTTTCGTTTTTCAGCGTTGCTCTTGACGCCATATGAAAAAAGTCGGCAGGGATATTACGCCCTTTTCTCCTTTTATCAGGCAATTTTCTTTCAGCTTACAAAGTGACATATTCAATGTGCATTTAAAGCCGTTATATTCAAGAATTACCGTCTCGCTTATATCAATGTCGTCCTTGATTTTACCGTTACAAGTAATTTTATTCGGACTGCCGAAAAGATTATAACAATATGTAATCGGATAAATCCCATTATCAAGCAAAGCACCGCCGGCTGCTGACGGAGTGAGAACCCTTGAATTTTTGGCATTAAAATACCTGGGAAAGCATAGTTGATTTCAACATCTCGTATCTTCCCTATTTCACCGCTTTTAACCCATTTTTAACCGTCAGCGCAACATCACTGAACCAAGTCCACATAGCCTCGCAAAAATAGACATTTTCGTTCTTAGCCGTTTCAATAAGAGTATCAACTTCATTACAGAAACTCCGATCGGTTTTTTCGCAAAGGACACTTTTGCCGAGCTTCATAGCACGAACGGCATAATCGAGATGAGATGTATGCGGAGTGGCAATATACACGGCATCAACATCATCACGGTTGACCGCACTTTCAAAATCTTCAAAAGCTTCGGCGTTATATTTATCTGCAAATGATTTAGCCTTTTCGTAATTCCTGCTGTAAACCGATGTAATAATATGCTCGCCTTTTGTAATATCTTTTGCGGTTGAATTGGCAATATTGCCGCTACCTATATATGCCCACCTGATTTTTTCCATAACTGAACCTGCCTTTTCGGATATATCATTTATATGTAAATTATAAATCGAACGATATATTTTGTCAATTGCAGAGTGCTAATACAGAGAAAAAAACAATCTGCCTTGAATATATCGAGACAGCTTGCGTGAACTAATTTTTATTTAGTTGTGACCTTTTTGACCGTTGACCATTTGGAGTAAACCTTTTTGCCGTTTATTGTTTTGTATGTGCGAATACGAATATAGTGTGTTTTCTTGGATACTACCGAGCCGCCTCTTACTGTAGCCGTGGTTTGG
>JAJQGZ010000127.1 GCA_021200075.1 Clostridiales bacterium
ATATTTAACATTACAATTTTTTGCGGAAAACTCTGTGGAAAATGTTGAAAACTTCGCCTTTTAGCCTTGATTTTCACAGATTTTTACTGTTGAAAACTTCAAAATTTTCAAATTTTTTGAGTTTTCATAAATTTACATATAGTTTTCAACATTTTTGAAATTTCAATTTTCTGCTTGATTTTTTGTATAATTTGCTATATTTTACTTTCCTTCTTGACAAAAAAATGTTATACTCTCTGTAAGGTAAAAAGTATATATTTTACAGCGGAGGGAATATGAAATACTACAGTGATAAAAATGACATAATAGTTGAGGGCGTAAACTGCCTTGACCTTGAGCTGACACTCGACTGCGGTCAGGCGTTTCGCTGGGTTAAACAAGAGGACAACAGCTTCAGCGGAGCGGTTAAAGGGGTTTTCCTGAATATCAAAAAGGACGGCGATAAGCTGATATTTAAAAATACCTCAAAAAAAGATTTTGAAAATATATGGATAAATTACTTTGACCTTGAAAAGGATTATGATAAAATATGCGAAAGGCTCAAGCAGGACAAGCTGATAAACTCCACCGTTGACGAATACTACGGAATACGAATACTTAATCAGGACAGCTGGGAATCGCTCTGCTCGTTTGTGATAAGCCAGCAGAATAATATAAAAAGAATAAAGGGAATTATCAAAAGGCTGTGCAATACATACGGCGACGAGATTACAAACGGATTTTATTCTTTCCCCGACCCCGAACGGCTTGCAAAACTCGATACCGAAGATTTTGAAAAGCTCGGTATGGGCTACCGCGCAAAATATGTCGCCCGCCTTGCAAAGGATGTTGCCGGCGGAAAGATTGATTTTGATAAAATAAAAAGTCTGCCGATTGAAGAAGCGAGGGTAGAGCTTTTAAAAATTTACGGAGTAGGCGCAAAGGTTGCGGACTGCGCCTTGCTTTTCGGCTTCGGTTTTTACGACGCTTTCCCGATAGATGTGTGGATAAAAAGGGTGATGAAATACTATCCCGACGGTCTGCCGAAATGCTTTGACAGAATAAGAGGGATTGCACAGCAGTACCTTTTCTATTGGGCGAGAAAACAGCAAAGAGCTGTAAAATAAACGAAATTGAGGAACCGATATGCAAAAATTATTTGTTGATTTTATGTCCGGCGATAAAGTAACTCTCGACAGAGAACAGTCGAGACATATCGCAAAATCGCTCAGAATGAAAAAGGGAGATATGCTCACCCTCTCCTGCCGTGACGGCAACGATTACGGCTGTATTATAGACGAAATATCAGACATTGTAACGCTGTCCGTCTGCTACAAGCAGGCAAATTTCAGTGAAGCCGATGTGAGCGTAACGCTTTGCCAAGGGATGCCGAAAAGCAATAAGCTTGAAGATGTTATACAAAAATGCACAGAGCTTGAAATTTGCAGAATTTGCCCGGTATTGACGCACAGAAGCATCAGCCGACCCGATGAAAAATCGGCGGACAAAAAGCTTTTGCGCTGGAGGAAAATTGCGCTTGAAGCCGCACAGCAAAGCGGACGGGGAATTATACCGGAAGTAAGTCCCTTAACATCGCTTGAAGCAGCGGTTAAAAATGACGGCAGTACGCTGAAAATAATTTTCTACGAGGGCGGCGGAGAACGCCTTGCCGAGATAATACCTCAAAACGGTGAGAAGGCCGACAGCATATCAATATACATAGGCCCCGAGGGCGGTTTTAAAAAGAGAGAAGTGGAGCTTTTGCTGAACAACAACGCAGTCGCCGCCACGCTCGGGCCGAGAATACTCAGAACGTAGACCGCACCCGTAGCCGCACTGAGCGCAATAATGCTGCTGACAGATAATATGTAAAATTAAATATTGTCGTATAATTAAATATTGTCGTATAATTATATATAAATTATATATAAATTATATATTATAATTATTGTAACATATTTTAAAATCATGGCTTTTGTGTTATGATAATAGTAATTAAGCAAATATTTGAGGTAAGCAAATGAAGATTTACAATGTAATGCACTACGGAGCCAAGGGCGACGGCAAAACAAACGATGCATTTTCAATTCAGCACGCAGTTGACGACTGCGCCAAGAACGGCGGAGGACAGGTGATTTTACCGAGCGGATATACATTCTATTCCGACTCCGTAAGGCTGAGAGCAAATGTTGATTTGCATATACAAAAGGGAGCGGTAATAAAAGCCACCGGCAATATTGACGGATACATAAGACCCAATAAGCTGATAAACGACCCTAAAACAGCACTGATAGGCAATCCGGTTACGGGCAAGCCGAGCTTCGTTTTCATCTACGCATACGAGGCTGACAACTGCTCGATAAGCGGCGGCGGAACTATTGACGCAAACGGACACGCATTTGTTCAGCGTAAGGATAAATATTATGTTACCGGCGATTTTTACCCGAGACCGACCGCAATATATGTTGAAAAAAGCAATCATATCGCATTCAGGGATTTTACCGTGGTTGACGCTCCGTTTTGGACGCTTCACCCCGCCGGCTGCGACGATGTGCTGATTGACAAAATACGGATATTAAACGACCTTGATGTTGCAAACAGCGACGGTATCGACCCCGACCACTGCTCCAATGTGCGTATACTCGGCTGCCATATCACCTGCGCCGACGACTGCATTTGCCTGAAAACATCAAAGGGCAACAGCGAATACGGTGCCTGCGAGAATATAGTTATCGACGGCTGTACGCTTGTATCAACCTCGGCAGCGATAAAAATAGGCACCGAGGGGGTCGGCGATTTCCGCAATATCATCGTATCGAACTGCGTTATCAGCCGTTCAAACAGAGGAATCTCAATCCAAATTCGTGACGGGGGAAATGTTGAAAATGTCTCCTACTCGAACATTATGATTGAAACAAGAAGATTTTGCCCCGACTGGTGGGGAACCGCCGAGCCGATAGTTATAACAACCTTTAACCGTGACGAGAATACAAACAGCGGTACGATTAAAAACATCAGATTCTTCAACATCACCGCAAAGGGTGAAAACGGTGTGCTTATCCATGGAAATGCGGATAATATAATAATAGAAGATGTAGTTTTTGAAAATTGCAGAATCGAGCTTACAAAAACAAGCAAATGGAAATGCGGTCTTTACGATTTACGCCCCTGCCTTGACTGGGGAGTTGAAAGCTATGATAATTCCGCTTTCTTCATCAGATATGCAAAGGATATAACCATAATGAAAACAAAAACCTCCTGGGGTAATCCGTGCGACAGCTACAAATATGCGATAGACGCTCAAAATGTTGAGAACTTGGAGCTTATCCGCTTTGACGGTCACGCACTTTCACCACTTGACGGAGATTTTAAATTCAACAATGTTCGGCTTGTCGAAGCCGATAAATAATAAGCATAAAGGAGAACAACAATGGTAGAACTTAAAGGCTACAAGGTAAACCGACTTGAAATTGAAAATAAAGTAAAGGCGGGTACTCAGCTTAAACTGCAAAATCAGGTAAAGTACAATATGAACTATATGGAGGGCGACAATAAATGCGTCAGTTTCCTTGAACTCAGAGTGTCGGACGCAGACCAAAATCCGTTTGAAATAAGGATTGAAGCCGTGGCTGAATTTTCATATTCCGAGGGAGACGAAAAAGCGGATATTCATGTAAATTCATTCGACCAGCTTTTTCCGTTCATCAGGCAGATTATCAGCACGGCGGCATCGTTTACCGGTATGGGTGGTCTGCTTATTCCGATAATCAGGCTCAACAAGAACACCGTTAAGGTTGCCGGAGTCGGAGACAACGATAACGAAAGCTCGCCCCTTAACTGATTCACCGTGATTTGCCGGCTTTTGAAAAAGGTGTTGACAATAGTTTAAAACGGTGATAAAATAACTTTATAAGCAAAGCTTTGACGAGGATATGATTTGCAGTAAGCCGACTTCAGAGAGCATACGGTTGGTGAAAGTATGCGCCGGCTCTGCCGATTACCGCCTTTGAGTACCTTTAATACAGGACGGGAGCTCCCGTTACAGAGCATTGAGCGGCGTACTTTTGTGCGCAATTCAGGTGGAACCGTGGATTTTATTCACCCTGTTTTTGCAGGGTGATTTTTTATTTTGGAGGATTAACGATATGAAAATTACATTAAAGGACGGCTCCGTAAAGGAATATTCCGATACAATGACGGCGGCGGATATTACAAAGGACATTTCTATGGGTCTTTACAGGAACGCTTGCTGCTGCCGCATTGACGGCAAGGTGTGCGACCTCAGAACAACCGTGGACAGCGACTGCGAATTTGAAGTTCTCACTTTTGACGACGAGGACGGCAAAAAAACATTTAACCACACCGCTTCTCACATAATGGCGCAAGCGGTAAAAAGGCTTTATCCCGATGTGAAGCTGACTATCGGCCCCGCTATCGAAAACGGATTCTATTACGATTTTGATATTGAAACTCCATTCTCTCCCGAGGATTTGGAAAAGATAGAAAAAGAAATGAAAGCTATCGTAAAGGAATGTCCACAAATTGAGCGCTTTGAGCTTCCCGTTGACGAGGCGGTAAAACTTATGCAGGAAAAGAACGAGCCGTATAAAATCGAGCTTATCAACAAACACGCCGACAAAGGCGAAGCTATCAGCTTTTACAAGCAGGGCGAATTTACGGAGCTTTGCGCCGGCCCTCACCTTATGGATATGAAAGTTGTAAAAGCGTTTAAACTCACCAACTGTACCGGCGCTTACTGGAGGGGCGACGCCAAGAATAAAATGCTCTGCCGTGTTTATGGAATTGCATTCCCGAAAGCGTCAATACTTGAAGAATATTTGCAACAGCTTGAGGAAGCTAAAAAGCGTGACCACAACAAGCTCGGCAGAGAGCTGGAGCTTTTCACAACCGTTGATTACATCGGTCAGGGTCTGCCGATAATGCTGCCTAAAGGTGCAAAGATAATTCAGATTTTGCAACGCTGGGTTGAGGACGAGGAAGCAAAGCGTGGTTGGCAGCTTACCAAAACGCCATTTATGGCTAAATCAGACCTTTACAAAATCTCGGGTCACTGGGATCATTACAAGGACGGAATGTTCGTGCTCGGCGACGAGGAAAAGGACAGCGAGGTCTATGCGCTTCGTCCTATGACCTGTCCGTTCCAATATCAGGCATACCTCAATAAGCCACGCTCATACCGTGATCTGCCGCTCAGATATGATGAAACCTCCACTCTTTTCAGAAACGAAGCAAGCGGAGAAATGCACGGACTTATCCGTGTAAGGCAATTCACAATTTCAGAGGGTCATCTTATGTGTACCCCCGACCAGCTTGAGGATGAGTTCAGGGGATGCCTTGAGCTTTGCGAATATATGCTCAAAACTCTCGGTCTTTACGATGATGTAACATTCAGATTTTCTCAGTGGGATCCAAACGACAGTGCAAAATATATTGGCACTGCCGAACAGTGGGACGAGGCTCAGGGTGTTATGAAAAACATTCTTGACGACCTTAACCTCGATTATAAAATCGGTATCGGCGAAGCCGCATTCTACGGTCCAAAGCTTGATATACAAATCAAAAATGTATTCGGCAAAGAGGATACCCTTATCACTATCCAAATTGACCAAATGCTTGCGGAAAAATTCGGTATGGAATATACGGACAGTGACGGAGTGAAGAAAAATCCGTACATTATCCACAGAACATCAATCGGCTGTTATGAAAGAACTCTTGCGCTTCTTATCGAAAAATATGCCGGTGCGTTCCCGACCTGGCTTGCACCCGTTCAGGTTAAGCTTCTTCCGATTGCCGACAGACATCAGGAATATTTACTCAAGGTTAAAGCCGCTCTTGAAGAAAAGGGAATCCGCTGTGAGATTGACGACCGCTCGGAAAAAATCGGATTTAAAATACGCTCGGCTCAGCTTGAAAAAATACCCTATATGCTCCTTGCCGGAGATAAGGATATAGAGGTCGGCACCGTTTCCGTTCGTTCACGCTCTGACGGAGACTTGGGCGCTTCATCGCTCGATGAATTTATCACAAAAATCACCGAAGAAATCAATACAAAATCACTGTAAAAATAATCAGTTACACAAAATCCCCGAAGCAGCCGCCTCGGGGATTTTAGATTTTTCTCAATATTCTTTCGGAAATTTTGCGTAAATACGCATTTTTGTCGAACGAAGTTATCGCAATACTGCAAGCTGAATGTACAATCGGTTAATAATCCTTAACCCGCTTGAGACAGTTAAATCACAATTTACATAATTACTCTTGAAAATTAATAAGCTTTGTAGCATAATAGATACGATTATTGTGTATTATCAATACTAAAATATGACTTACCGCAAACGGAGGAGCAAATATGAAATGTGCCGTAATACTTGCCGGAGGCAAGGGAACGAGAATGAAAAGCGACAAGCCGAAAGCAATGTGCAATCTGCTTTTTAAGCCAATGATTGACTATGTGATTGATACGGTCAGGGAAATTGGCGCAGGCGACATATGCGTTGTAACCGGCTACAAGCACGAGGTTATTGAAAATCATCTTGACAGCGATATAAAAACAGCTTTGCAGGAGCCGCAGCTCGGCACGGGTCACGCAGTAATGGTGGCACGGGATTTTATCAAAGCGCACACCGACGATGATATACTCATCTTTTACGGAGACGGTCCGCTTATGGACGCCGACACCGTTGAAAAGGCATACAAATACCATAAAGAAAACAACAACTCCATTACCCTGATAAGCGCTCTTGCCGACGACCCCGAGGGTATCGGCCATATCAAAAGGGACGAAAACGGAAAGCTTGAAAGAATCATCGAGCATAAGGACGCCACAGATGAGGAAAAGAAAATCAGGGAATCGAACTCCGGCTGCTATTGGTTCAACGGCAAAGATTTGCTCTATGCAATATCAAATATAACCAATAACAATGTGCAAAATGAATATTATCTCACCGACTGCCTTGAAATTTTAATCAAAGCCGGCAAAAATGCCGGAGCATATATTGCAGAAAACAACGAAGTTATCCTCGGCGCAAACGACAGAAAACAGCTAAACGACCTGTCAACAATTATGCGCAGGAATATAAATACATCACTTATGCTCAGCGGAGTTGATATTCCCTGCACCGACGGTGTTATAATCGCAAAGAGCGTAAAAATTGCTCCGTCCACCGTGATACTGCCGAATACGATTATTCTCGGCGACACGACAATAGGCTTGGGCTGTACAATCGGCCCCAACTCGTATATCGAAAATTCCGAAATCGGAGATAATGTCGTTCTCGACAACTGCAAGCTGCTTGACAGCACGGTTGAAAACGATGTTGACGCAGGGCCTTTCGTTAAAATCTGCAACAACTCCGTGCTTAAAAAAGGTGTTCATATCGGCAATTTTGTTGAGGTTAAAAATTCCATTATCGGCGAGGGTAGCAAGAGTGCTCATCTGACATATATCGGCGACAGCGATGTCGGAAGCGATGTTAATTTCGGCTGCGGAACCGTAACCTGCAATTACGACGGCAAAAACAAGTACCGCTGTTCAATCGGCGACAGAGTATTCATCGGTTGCAACACAAATTTAATTGCTCCCGTAACCGTCGGCGACAAGGCGTATATAGCAGCCGGGTCGACAATTACCGACAATATTCCTGAGGACGCACTCTCGGTTGCAAGAGCAAGACAAGTGATAAAAGAAAATTGGGTAAACGAAAAAAAGCCCTGTAAGGAGAAGAAGTAAGTGAAAAAAATTATTGCCGTATTTTTATCGGTTGCGTTAATCTGCTGTGTGATCACGAGCTGCAGCGAAAGCGCCGATGTTGACGGCACTACGCAAAGTACCGAAGCTACAACTATAGAAACCACAACCATAAGAACCACGGAGGATCTCTTCACAACCTTTAAGGAAGCGGAGACGAACACGGTTTACACCGCTCTTAAAAAAGACGCTGACGGAGACTATCCGTACAAAATAGCGACCTATACTACATATTACGATTCCTCCAACACCACCAGAACAACCAATATTCACAACACCGTGGACAAGCTCAACAACCTAAAAATCCCCGCAGGCGAAACATTTTCGTTTAACCAAACGGTTGGCAAAAGGACGGTGCTTGCCGGGTACGAGGAAGCAAAGGTTGTTAAGGGCGACGAATTTGTGGACGGTCTGGGTGGAGGTATCTGCCAGGTAAGCTCAACAATTTTCCAGGCGGTACTCAGAGCTAATTTAGAGATAAAAGTAAGAGCCTGCCATTCGCTTGAAATCAGCTATGTTCCGCTCGGTGGAGACGCAACTGTGCAGTGGAACTCGCAGGATTTTCAATTTGTAAATAATTCCGACAGCGACATCAGACTATATGTCAGCACAGACGGCGGTACGCTTACCTGCACGGTTTACGCAAAGGAAGACATTACCCCCGACGGAGAAGTGAAAATAGATATTGAAAAGGACGGCAAAACTTATACGCTTACCAGGAGCGTAGGCGGCGAGGTAAACTATACCACCACCAGCAAGTATTCAACCGCAAAAACCACTACTACCACCACTACCACAAAAAAGAGCAACAAAACGACTACCAAAAAATCGTCAAAAAAGAAGACAACCGCAAGCGACGATTAAAAACCATAACGCATTTTGATAAAAATAAAAAAACATTTGACAAGCGTTTAACTGTGTGCTATAATTAAATCGCTATCAGGAGTACGCGAGAGACAAGCTCTTTGACCGTACAGCAACCGCCAAAACGCAAGGTAAGGTGCTAACGCTTGACCGATAGAATATAAAACCTTATTTTATATTTTAATACCTTTAGGTTGGGAGCCCCTCGTGATGCCTCTGGCTCGTGGGGCTTTTCCCATGCCCGAAAATAATAACTCCCTGCCGGCTTTTCAGCTTGCAGGGAGTTTTTGCATTTTATTATACGGTTACCGCCTTTGCCTTTGACCAGGAGGAGTAACAGGTTTTACTGCCAACTGTTTTGTATGTGCGGATACGGATATAGAATTTTTTGTTTTTTACCAAACCCGCTCCGCTGATTTTGGCATAATTC
>JAJQGZ010000087.1 GCA_021200075.1 Clostridiales bacterium
TAAATAATCTCCGCTGCTCAAATATGATAATAATGACATTTTATGTCATTATTATCATATTTGAGCAGCGGAGATTATTTATCTGCGATAATTTTGGTTTTATCAAGGTGCTTTATCGTTTTTTGCTGTTTGCCGATTCACGAGCTTGCACACGGATATATCGCCTATAAATGCGGCGACAATACCGCCAAAAACAGCGGAAGACTGACTTTTAATCCCTTTGCTCACCTTAATTTGATAGGTACAATTATGATATTCTTCTTCGGTATAGGTTATGCAAATCCCGTGCCGGTGAATCCGTCTAATTTTAAAAAGCCTAAAAGAGATATGGCGCTTGTCGCTCTTGCAGGGCCTGCATCAAATTTGCTTATGGCGTTTATCTTTTCGTTTTTATATTGCGGTATAGGTTCGCTCGTTACATCGTACGGTACACTCGTATGGGCGGTTGCATACTTCTTCTATTATGCGGCATTTGTAAATGTTACTCTTGCGGTATTTAATCTTATACCGATTCCTCCGCTTGACGGCTCGAAAATACTTGCTTCCGTCTTGCCGGATAAAGCATACTATAAATATATGCAGTATGAAAGATATGTGATGATTGCTCTTTTGCTACTTTTATTCACCGGAGTTCTCGATACTCCCATTTTCTATATTTCATCGGCTGTAATGAGAGCCGTAATGTTTATCCCCGAGCTTATTTTCTGAGGTGCTTATGGAACAGCTTAATTATAAGATAGAGGTTTTTGAAGGCCCTATGGACTTGCTTCTTCATCTTATTTCAAAGCATAAACTGGATATTAACGATATTCCCATTGCCGAGCTTGTCAATCAATATCTCGATTATGTCAGGCAAATGCAGGAAATGGATCTTGATGTTGCAGGCGATTTTCTTGAAATGTCTGCAAGGCTTATTTATATCAAAACCGTCTCGCTCCTGCCTCGTCATGAAGAAGCGGAGATTTTGAAAAAAGAGATTACTGGCGAACTTATCGAATACCGTGATTGTAAAATTATGGCAAAGAAGCTTTCGGAGCATACCGAGGGATTCGACCGTTTTGTCCGTCAGCCTCAGCAGGGATATGTTAATTATGATTACGAGCGTTTCCACGAGGGTGACGAACTGCTTAACGCTTACATTAATGCCGCCGGAAGAGGGAAGAGAAAGCTTCCGCCTCCGCTTGATTCCTTTAAGGTGATAGTGGCGAAAAAGTTTGTTGCCGTAGCTTCAAAGGTGGGTAGTGTTCTCGATAAGCTCAAAAGCGGTAAAAAAGTCCGCTTTCTTTCCCTTTTCAGCGATTCAAAGACAAGGAGCGATATGGTCGCCACCTTTCTCGCTGTGCTGGAGCTTACCAAGAATAAGGAAATACTTATTGACGGCGATATCAGTAACCCTGTTGTACAGTCGTTTTCTGCCGACGGTGAAGCTGTTTCAAACACTAATTAACAAGAATTTACGCATATTTTCGATGCGGGGAAAGGCTGTGGAAATCTGTATTGAGCAGTAAAAGTAATAATGTTCTTGCGTCTCTTGAAGCAATGCTTTTTGCGGCAGGCGATCCTGTTGAACCGGGCAAGCTTGCAGAGGTGCTTGATATAGATGTTGAAAGTGTAATTAAAATGCTCGGTCATCTCGAAGCTTCGTATGATGAAAAGGACGGAGGACTTCGTCTTATCCGTATTGACGGCAAATATCAGCTTATAACCCGAGAGGAATACGCAGACGAGGTAAGAGGACTTCTTGAAATTAAAAAGAATACTCCTCTCAGTCAGGCGGCTTTCGAGGTTTTGGCGATTGTCGCTTATAACAAAACCGTAACCCGTTCATTTATAGAGCAAATAAGGGGTGTTGATTGCAGCGGTTCGCTTTCAAATTTAATTCAAAAAGGGCTTGTCGAGGAAAAGGGCAGACTTGATTTACCCGGCAGACCTCTTGTTTACGGTACTACGGACAGGTTCTTGCGTTGCTTTTCTCTTAACAGTCTTGACGATTTGCCGGATTTACCCGGAAGCGAGGAGAATACCTCGGGCGATTCGCAGACCTCACTTTTTTGAATCACAGTCGGATAATGATAATAATTTACCGGATTCTGCTGTCGATATTATTAAAGACGATGATGAAAAGGAGGACGGTTAATGAAAGTTTTTCTGATTATTATTGCTGTTCTTGCGGTGATAATTATTGCCGTGCTTTCTCTTTCCGTCACCCTCACCGTTGTTTATAATAAGGGTTGGCATACAAAGGTAAGTATTCTGTTTATAGAAAAGGATATTGTCCTGTCAAAGATACTTTCTTTTATCCTTTTTCCGGAAAATAAAGCAAAAGAAGTCTCAGACGACAGAAATAAAAAAAAGAGCAAGAAAAAGAGCGAGAAAAGCAAAAATAATAAATCAAATTCAGCCGCAGAAGCCGATGCTTTGAATAAAAGCGAAACCGAAATTCCTTTGAGCGAAGCACAGCCTGTTCTTGAGGTTGAAGCCGAAGCCGAAGCAAATATCAAGCCTGACGAAAAAGATGCCGATGTGAATACCGGCAAGACGGACGGCAAAGCCGACGCTTCTTCTGAGCCTGAACAGAAAAAATCCAATCCTATTAAAAATTTATGGGATAAAGAGGGTATAGTAGGTATTCTTTCCTTTGTATCAAATTTGCTTCAAACTGCAAATTCTGCCGTAACAACTTTAATTAAAGGTTTGCATATTTACTCATTATATGTTATGATATCTGTAGGCGGTTCCGATGCCGATGTTATAGCACGCTCTTACGGAACGCTTTGTAAGTATTACTATCCTCTCAAGGGTTTGATACTCAGTTCAATGAAGGTTGATAACTACGACGATTACATTCAGCCCGATTTTATTGCCGATAAGACGGAAACCGAATTTCAGCTTATCGTCAGCATTAATGTTGCATTGCTTTTGAAAGTTGCATTAAAAGCGGTTGCTGTGTTCCTGAAAAACCTAATTGCAAACAATAAGGCAAATAAAGCGAAAAATGGATAAGTACAATAAACAAATCATTATATTGTCGCTTTATGCGGTAATATTGATATAATAATATAAGCATATAAACTATACATAAAAAGAGGACAAATGCTATGAAAGAAACTCCTATAAACAAAATTATGGAAAACACGCTTGAAAAAATGCGTCAGATGGTTGATGTTTCCACAATCATCGGTGAGCCTATGACAACCGGCAATACAACTCTTATTCCGGTTTCAAAGGTTTCATACGGTTTTACTTCGGGCGGTACCGATCTTCCGTCAAAGCAAAACGCCGAGCTTTTCGGTGGCGGCGGAGGCGGCGGTATCACAATCACGCCTGTGGCTTTTATTGTTATTGAAAACGGTAAGTGCAGAATGATGCAGATTAATAATTACACATCTTCCGCTGACCGTGCAATTGCTATGATACCCGAACTTGTTGATAAGGTTACCGAGCTTCTCAAGTCGGATAAGCAGGAGGACAAGGCAGAGGATACGCCTGCCGAATAAAACTGATTATCACCTGCATATATTGTATGTGGGTGATTATTTTGTTAAAAATACTGTCGCTTATATTATCTTTTTTGTTTATGTTTCCGTATATTGCATATTCAGCCGATAACAGTGCGGCTTGTGCAATTGTAATTGACGCCTCCACAAAAACAATTCTTTATAAAAAGAACATTTATGGGGAAAGAGCAATAGCTTCAACAAAAAAGATTATGACAGCCCTGCTCGCAATTGAAAGCGGTCGGCTTGACGAAACCGTCAGGATAAGCTCAAAAATGGTTGCCGTTGAGGGGTTCATCCCTCGGACTTAAAGACGGCGACACGCTTACACTTTATGACCTCACAGTCGGTATGATGCTTACATCGGGCAACGATTCTGCAAACGCAGTTGCGACAGCTCTCGCCGGCAGTATTGAAAATTTTGCCGTTATGATGAACGACCGTGCGGAGGATATTGGTATGAAAAATACCTATTTTGTCACTCCGTCGGGGCTTGACAAGAGTAATCACCACTCCACAGCACACGATATGGCACTTCTTACCGCACAAGCGGTAAAGAGTGATATATTCTGTGAAATCGTTTCGTCAAAAAGTGCAAACATTACTATAAGCGGAGAGGAAGTGACGGTTTATAACCATAACCGCTTGCTCTCTATGGACGATAATATTTTCGGCGTTAAAACGGGGTATACGGAAAAAGCGGGAAGATGTCTTGTATCCGCCGAAAATTATAACGGCAATGTTTTAATATGTGTAACGCCTTCCTGTCCTAATGATTGGGAAGATCATCTCGCTTTGTATTTAGAATGTGAAGCCGAATATACCGAGCAAAAGGTAAAATGTGAAAAAACAGTAGATGTAGTCGGCGCAGAGTGTGACACTTTCTCTTGCTCATATAAGGGAGAACGCTATACTCTTTCGCAAATATCCGTGTGCGAGTATATATATCCCTTTGTTTATGCTCCGATTAAAAAGTGGAAAAGGTGGGCGAGGTGCTCGTTTACTGCAATGACAGATTATTGGAAAGACTGCCGATTACGGCAAATGAGGATGTAGAATTTTTATGGCAGGAAGCAGTTTAGTACGACTTCAAAAATATATGGCTGAATGCGGCGTTGCTTCAAGGAAAAAAAGCGAAGAGCTTATTTCCTCGGGAAAGGTTAAAATCAACGGTCATCCGGCTTCGATAGGGGGATAAGATTAACCCCAAAAAAAAGATATTGTTACCGTCAGGGGAAAGAGAATTGACAAGGAAGAACGGCTTTATTATGTAATGTTCAATAAACCCCGTGGTTATATTACGACGGTTTCGGACGAGCTTGGTAGGAAAACCGTTATGGATCTTGTTGATGTTGACGCAAGGGTTTATCCCGTCGACAGACTTGATAAGGATTCCGAGGGACTTTTGATTTTAACAAACGACGGTTCTTTTGCAAATGCGCTTACTCATCCAAAGCATAATTTTGCCAAGATTTACCGTGTTACGGTCAGACCGGGCGTCACGGATTCCGTTCTTGATAAATTGAGAAACGGTATTGAGATTGACGGCAGAAAAACCGCAAAGTGCGATATAAATATTATATCCGAGGAAGAGGGAAGAACCGTTCTTGAATTTATACTTCGTGAGGGCAGAAATCGGCAGATAAGGAAAATGTGCGAGGCTGTCGGACTGAAAGTTGCACGGCTTAAAAGAATATCAATCGACCCTGTAAAACTCGGCACTCTTAAGCCTGGTAAGACAAGGAGACTTACCGATAATGAGGTTAAAAAGCTTCTTCGTTCGTCAAATCCGAGCGATAAAACCGATTAAATATTGACGCTAAATAAATTTTTTATAAAATTTAATAATTTTATTGATATTGAATTAACAAAGTGCTAAAATTAATAAGATGATTTTAGCATTGAAATCAAATTTTATTAACGCAGTGTTCTGCTTCTGCGTTTAAGTTACATAAGGAGGACTGTCAGGTGGGAGATTCAAAAGCACTTGAAAGATTAAAAGCACTTTTTGATGACGGCACTTTTTCCGAAATTGACGCTTTTGCAAAGTCCAGTTCAGGCGAGGTTGAAGTTGTCGCAGGCTTTGGCTGCGTCGGAAACCGTGCGGCATATGCCTTTTCGCAGGATATTACTGCCGACGGCGGTGCAGTCAGCATTGCGCAGTGTGCCAAGATTAAAAAGATATACGACCTTGCACTTAAAACAGGATGTCCGGTAATCGGCATTTACGATTCTAACGGAGCAAAGCTTACTGAGGGATTCGAGGTTCTCAATGCTTACGGCGAGCTTGTTAAGGCTTCGTCGGCTTTGAGCGGAGTTTGCCCGCAAATTGCTCTTATAGCAGGCTCCTGCGTAGGTACCACCGCTCTTATAGCAAATTCGGCTGATGTCGTTGTTGCGGTTAAGGATGCTGATTTTTATGTATCAGCTCCGTCGGAAATTACAGCTCAGGATTCTTACGAAGCAGGAACGGTTGATATTCTTGCCGATGATTTTGAAAGTGCTGCGGCAAAGGTAAAATATATTGTCTCTTTGCTTCCGTCAAATAATCTTTCGCCTGTTGATATATTCGATTTTTCCGCACCCAGCATTGTTCCGGCTGATGATTCCGACGCTTTGACTGTTATAAAAGCAATTGCAGACGAGGGTTCGGTGATAGAGTTTAAAGGCGGCTTTTCGGTTAAAAACTGCAAAACCGTTCTTGCAACCGTTATGGGCTGTACAGTCGGATTTGTCGGCTTTAACGGTAAACCGCTTTGCCGTAAAAATGCGGAAAAAGCACAAGCACTTGTTAAGCTGTGTGATGCTTATTCAATTCCCGTTGTCACAATTGTTAATGCCAACGGCGTGATTTCCGATGACGAGAACGCTGTTTTGTCAGCTCTTACTTCGCTTACAAGCGTATATGCGGGCGCTACCTGCCCCAAGATTTCGCTCATTACTGGCAAGGCAATCGGTGTATCTTATATAACTCTTGCCGGCAGAGGTGCAAATGCCGATTTGGTATATGCGTGGGATTGCTCGGTAGTTTCTCCGCTTCCTACCGAGTCCGCTGTCGCTTTCCTGTATAATGACAGACTTGCCGACGGCGAGAACAGGGAAGAGCTTGAAAAAGAGTATGAGGAAACCCTCGCTTCACCGTTTACAGCGGCGGCATGCGGTGCAATTGATGATGTTTTCCTGCCCGAAAATACAAGGAACAAAATCGTTCTTGCTCTCGATATTCTTTCCGGCAAAAGGGAAAATACCGTTGCAAGGAAACATTCGGTCAAGTAATCTCGATGAAATTAGTATTTGACGAATATTATAATTAACTAATTGAAACTATTATATATAATTAGAAACCATATATTTATTCAAAGGATTTCTTAAATTACGGAGGACAAATGTTATGAAAAATTATATTATTACAGTAAACGGAACGCCTTATAATGTTACCGTTGAAGAAGGCGAAACCGCTCCCGTATCGGCTCCCGCTGCAACCGCACCGGCTCCAGTTGCTTCTGCTTCTGCTCCTGCAACGGTACCTGCTCCTTCACCTGCTCCCGCACCGGCGGCAGCACCTGCACCGGCTGCGTCTGGTAGCGAAGGCTCTGTTAAAATTGAAGCGCCTATGCCGGGAACTATTCTTGATATTAAAGTTTTAGTCGGCGATTCTGTTTCAAGCGGACAGGCACTTTGTATTCTTGAAGCTATGAAAATGGAAAACGAGATAGTGGCACCGCAAAACGGTACGGTTGCTTCCGTCAATATTTCAAAGGGCGACAGCGTAGAAGCTGGTCAGCTTATTATTACGCTCAACTGAGAGGTGCAATATGGCTAAAATCGGCATTACGGAAACCGTTCTGCGTGACGCTCATCAGTCACTGATAGCTACTCGTATGAGAACGGACGAGTTTTCGGACATACTCGAAAAAATGGATAAAATAGGCTATTATTCTCTTGAATGTTGGGGCGGTGCAACATTTGATACATGCCTCAGATTTCTTGATGAAGACCCGTGGGACAGGCTTCGTCTTATCCGTAAAAAGTGTTCCAATACCAAGCTTCAAATGCTTTTCAGAGGGCAGAATATGCTCGGCTACCGTCATTATTCCGATGAAGTTGTAGACTATTTTGTCAAGAAAAGTATTGATAACGGTATTGATATTTTAAGAATTTTTGATGCGCTTAACGATGTCCGCAATCTTCAGACTGCTATTAATGCTGCCAAGAAATACGGCGGTCATGTTCAGGCTGCTATTTCATATACAACCGGGCCTGTTTTTGATATTCAGTATTATTGTAATTATGCAAAGCAGCTTGAAGATGCCGGAGTGGATTCTATTTGTATTAAGGATATGGCAGGGCTTCTTACTCCTTACGGAACATATGACCTTGTTAAAGCTATTAAAGAAACCGTAAAGGTTCCTATCCAGCTTCATTCTCATTACACTTCCGGTCTTGCGTCAATGGTTCATCTCAAGGGTGTTGAGGCGGGCGTTGATGTTATTGATACTGCAATAAGCCCTCTTGCTATGGGTACTTCACACCCTGCAACGGAATCTATGGTTGCGGCTTTTCAGGGTACGGAATATGATACTGGTCTTGATATTAAAGCTCTTACCGAAATCAGGGATTACTTCAATCCGCTTCGTGAAAAGTATCTCGAATCAGGGCTTCTCGACCCGAAAATGCTCGGTGTTGACGCAAATACGCTCTTGTATCAGGTACCCGGTGGTATGCTTTCAAACCTTGTTTCTCAACTTAAGCAAGCAGGCAAGGCTGATAAGCTTGAAGAGGTGTTAAAGGAAGTTCCCCGTGTAAGGGAGGATTCAGGCTATCCTCCGCTTGTTACTCCCACATCTCAGATTGTCGGTACACAGTCGGCATTTAATATAATCCTCGGAGAAAGATATAAGATGGTAACCAAGGAATTTAAGGATTTGGTTGCCGGTAAATACGGTAAAACACCGTGCGATATCAATCCCGAGTTCAGGAAGAAAATTGTCGGCGACGATGCAATTATTGATTGTCGTCCCGCCGATCTCATCACCGATACCGTTGATTCGTTTAAAAATGAAATTAATGAGTTCTATGAGCAGGAGGAGGATATTCTTTCTTATGCTCAGTTCGGTCAGGTGGCAGTCAAATTCTTTGAAAAAAGGCGGGATAAAAAGTACGGTCTTGATTCAAAGCATGATGATATAGAGTCAAAAGTTCATCCTGTATAAAACTTTTCCGCAGATACCGGCAGATTAACTATGCGTTGTAGCCTGTAAGCAATCTAAAGGTGTCTGCGGATTTTTTTGTCTGCAATTCAATTAATGCATCATTATTAATTATTGCAAATTTTATTAAAAACATTATTTTATACCAGGGTATAAAAGTATCGCTTTTCCCTGATAAATAGGGCTTTGCACGATTTTTGAAAAAAAGTTAAAAAAAGTTGTTGACAAACTCGATTTGTTGTGATATTATTTATAAGCACTCGTAGGAAACGAGTTGCGCAAAAGGACCTTGAAAATTAAACAACGACGATAAAAGGAACCCGATAGATTT
>JAJQGZ010000224.1 GCA_021200075.1 Clostridiales bacterium
GTACGGAGTAATGCAGGTGGTAATGAGAAATACCGCTTTGTTCGACGGAATATCAAAAGAGGATTGCCTTTCGATAGAAGGGCAGGTTGAAAAAAGGGACGAGGACACGATTAACCCTAAAATCGCAACAGGAACAATCGAGGTTGAAGCAAAAAAGGTAGTCACTCTCGGCAAGGTGCGCAAACCGCTTCCGTTTGAGATTCAAACATCAAAGGAGACGAGAGAGGATAAAAGGCTTCAGTACCGCTTCCTTGATTTGAGAAATCAAAAGGTAAAGGACAATATGCTTTTCAGGAGCAAGGTTATCACATATCTCAGGCAGGTTATGAGCGAGCTTGGGTTTGTCGAGCTTCAAACGCCGATTCTTTGTGCATCGTCTCCCGAGGGTGCAAGGGATTATGTTGTTCCGTCAAGGGTTCATAAGGGCAAGTTTTACGCTTTGCCGCAGGCGCCGCAGCAGTATAAGCAGCTTTTAATGGTGTCGGGTATTGACAAATATTTCCAGATTGCGCCGTGTTTTCGTGACGAGGATGCAAGAGCCGATCGTTCGCCCGGAGAATTTTATCAGCTTGATTTTGAAATGTGCTTTGCAACGCAGGAAGATGTGTTCAAGGTAGGCGAGGAGGTTCTTTCCAAAACCTTTGAAAAATTCTCGCCCGACGGATATAAAATCACATTCGCTCCTTATCCCGTTATCAGCTATAAAGAGGCTATGCTCAAATACGGTACGGATAAACCCGACTTGAGAAATCCGCTTGAAATTATTGATGTAACCGAATTTTTCCAAAGATGCTCGTTCAAGCCGTTTCACGGTCAGACAGTCAGAGCGATAAAGGTTCATCAGGAAATTTCAAAGGGCAACCACGAAAAGCTCCTTAAATTTGCTCAGTCAATCGGTATGAGCGGACTCGGCTATCTTCTTGTTCAGGAGGATAAAACCTATAAAGGACCTATAGATAAATTTATTCCCGACGATATGAAAAGCGAGCTTGCGGACTTGGCAGGGCTTGATGTAGGGGACACGATATTCTTTATTGCCGACAGTGAGATGAAAGCCTGTGAATATGCCGGTCAGATAAGAACCCGACTTGCTGAAATGTTCGATCTTATTGAAAAGAATGCTTACCGCTTCTGCTACATCAACGATTTCCCGATGTTTGAATATAAGGAGGAGGAAAAGAAAACAGGCTTTACTCACAATCCGTTTTCAATGCCGCAGGGCGGTCTTGACGCTCTTGAAAACAGCGATTCTCTCGATGTCCTTGCTTATCAGTACGATATAGTGTGCAACGGCGTTGAGCTTTCCTCCGGAGCGGTCAGGAACCACGATATTGATATTATGAAAAAAGCGTTTGAAATCGCCGGCTACGACGAGGAAGTTTTGAAAGAAAAATTCGGCGCTCTTTATACCGCTTTCCAGTACGGAGCGCCACCTCACGCAGGTATGGCTCCTGGTATCGACAGAATGATAATGCTTCTGAGAAACGAGGATAATATCAGAGAGGTAATTCCGTTCCCTATGGACGGAAAGTCGCAGGATTTAATGTGCGGCGCTCCCAATGAAATCACCGAGCAGCAACTCAGAGAAGTGCATATAAAGCTCAGAAAATAAGAGGTGCTTTAATTATGATAAGTAAAGAAGAGGTTTTAAAGCTTGCAGGGCTTGCCCGTCTGGAATTTACGGACGAGGAGCTTGATAAGATAATCAAGGATATGGACGAGATAATTGCGTTTGCCGACACTATCAACAATTCGGTTGAGGGCGATGCGGATAAAATACGCAATATTTCAAAAACTGCGCTTGAAGCGGAAAAATTCCGTGACGATACGGTAAAGGAATCCCTGCCTAACGAAAAGATACTTTCAAATATAAACGCTTCCAAGGGAATGTTCTGCATAAAGGGAGGTATATAAATGAAAGAAATTATTGCTCCTTTGTCAAACCTCCTTGTAGACGGTGAAATTTCATCAACCGAGCTTACGCAAAAATATATTTCGGCGATTGAAGCCGATAATAAAAAATACAACGCCTATGTTTCAACAACATTTGATAAGGCGCTCGATTCGGCAAAAAATGCCGATAAAATTATAGCCGAGGGCAAAGCGACCGTTCTTACGGGTATTCCGATGACTCTCAAGGATAATATCTGCTCCGACGGCGATTTAACCACCTGTTGTTCAAAGATACTCGAGGGATTTCGTCCTTATTATGACGCAACTGTGTGGAGCAAGCTGAAAGCTCAGGGCGCAGTTATGCTCGGCAAAACCAATATGGACGAATTTGCAATGGGCTCTACAAGCGAAACAAGCTGTTACGGCGCTCCGCTTAATCCGAGGAATACCGCAAATGTAACCGGCGGTTCGTCGGGCGGTGTTGCGGCGGCGGTATGCGCAGGTCTTGCACCTTACGGTCTCGGCTCGGATACCGGCGGCTCTGTTCGTCAGCCCGCTTCATTTTGCGGAATTGTCGGACTGAAGCCGACTTACGGCGCAGTTTCCCGTTACGGTCTTATCGCATACGGTTCGTCTCTCGACCAAATCGGTGTGCTTTCAAATTCCGTTATGGACTCTGCTTTGGTGTTTGATACAATTTGCGGCGTCGATGAAAAAGACCAGACGAGTGTGAATTTCAATTTCGGCAGTATTGCCGATTCCCTCGGAAAAACCGATGTCAAAGGTATGAAAATCGGAGTTGCACAGGAATATTTCGACGGCATTAACGATGAAATTAAAACCGCAATCTTTGACGCAATAAAGTTTTATGAGAAAAACGGCGCACAGATTGTCGATATAAAGCTTCCTGTACTCAAGCAGGCGCTCCCTGTTTACTACATTATCGCCTGTGCGGAGGCTTCGTCAAACCTCGGCAGATACGACGGTATTCGCTACGGCTACAGACCCGAGAGCTTCAATAATGTTGAGGAAATGATTTTAAAAACCCGTACCGAGGGATTCGGCGACGAGATTAAAAGGCGTATTATGCTCGGCACTTATGTGCTTTCCTCCGGATATTATGACGCTTATTATAAAAAAGCCTGTCTTCTCAGGGAAAACATAACCGCTGATTTTGACGAGATATTCTCCGAATGTGATATTATAATAGCACCGACCGCTCCGAATACGGCTTTTCCGCTTAATTTCAAGGGCGCTTCTCCGGTCGATATGTACCTTTCGGATATAGCAACCGTGCCGATTAATATAACCGGTGTTCCTGCAATCAGCGTTCCTGTTAAAAACGACAGCAACGGCTTGCCGATAGGTATGCAGATAATCGGTAAAAAATTCAGCGAAAAAACTATAATGAACGCCGCCTATTTCTTTGAAAAGAATTATAAAAACGGTGTGGAGGATTTTGAAGGGGGTGTCGCACTGTGAGTTATCAGTTGGTATGCGGTATCGAAACTCATATAGAGCTTGTCACGAAAACTAAGATTTTCTGTTGCTGTACAACGCAGTTCGGCGGTGAACCAAATACTCATTGCTGCCCCGTTTGCACAGGTCAGCCGGGTGCGCTTCCCGTGCTAAACAAAAAGGTTATCGAATATGCCGTCCGAGCCGGTCTTACTGTAAATTGCAATATCAACAACAATTCCCATATGGACAGAAAAAACTATGTTTATCCCGATTTGCCCAAGGCATATCAGATTTCACAGTTTGACGAGCCTCTTTGCACAGACGGATATGTCCGGCTTGATTCGGGCAAAAAAATCCGCATTGAGCGTATTCATATCGAGGAGGACGCCGGTAAGCTTGTCCACGACGGCGGATATACCTATGTCGATTACAACAGGGGAGGGGTTCCGCTTATCGAGATTGTTTCAATGGCGGATATTTCATCACCCGAGGAAGCAAGGGAATATGCTCAAAAGCTCCAACTCATTATGCGTAATGTAGGCGTTTCCGACTGCAAAATGCAGGAGGGTTCAATGAGGTGCGATGTCAATGTATCTCTTCACAAAGAGGGAGAGCCGTGGGGTACAAGGACTGAAATTAAAAATATAAATTCTCTGTCCAATATCGTCAGGGCAATGGAACTTGAAATGGAAAGGCAGGAGGATATTCTCGATGCCGGCGAAAGGATAATTCAGTCTACAATGCGCTATGATGCAGACAGCGATATCGTCTATGTACTGCGTTCAAAGGAAAATGCGGACGATTACAGATATTTTCCCGAGCCTGATATTCCTCGCTTCTATATTTCGCCCGAGCGTGTTGAGGAAATTCGTGCTTCGCTTCCGGAGTTTCCCGATTCAAAGCTCAAAAGATATGTTGACGAAATGGGACTTCCCGAAAATAACGCCAGACTTATTTATAAGTACAGGAATGTAACCGAATTTTTCGACACCGCCGTTAAAAAGGGTGCTTCGCCGTCGAATACTCTCAATATGATACTCGGCCCGATATATGCCACGCTTCAGACCGAGGAGGATAAGGAAAATTTCGAGATTAAAACCTCGCCGTCACAGCTTGCTTCTCTCGTAAAGCTTATAGACGAAAAGAAGATAAGGGCGAACAAAGCTAAAGAGGTTCTCGCTCAAATGCTTGAAAGCAGTGCGGATGTCACCGAATATATTAAAGCCGACGATCTCGCCGGTTTGTCCGATGATGATTTGCTCGCACTTTGCAAGGACGCAATCGAAGCTAATCCAAAGGCCGCTGACGATGTAAGAAACGGCAAGGACAAGGCAATCAATGTTATGTTCGGCTATGTTATGAAAAATTCAAGGGGCAAGGCTGATGTAAAAAAAGCCGAGGAAATAATCCGCAGTTTGTTGAAATAATAAATTAAATCATCTCTAATCTAAGCGGAATAAAAAAGAGCGGCTGTAAAAAGTCGCTCTCAGTCTGTCGATAAAGCGGTCATAACCGTACCGATAAAGTAGTGACTATAGGTTATTTCTCTTATTGACATTATTATATTAATAACATTTTTCTCTTATTCGGACTATTAAAAGAGGCAAGGGCATCGAACCCTTGCCTCTTTTTCGGCACTTTAAGCTTTTTGCTCGGGAGCGGTACTTATGTACAGCACCCCTCGCAAAATGCTTAATTCTAACCACTTTCTCAACATCCTCTCAGCGTGTAGAAATTTGTAATTTGACTTTTTCTACACGCTGAGGCGGCTGTAAAAAGTCGCTCTTTTTATGTTTCAATTTTTTGCTACAGAATTGGCGTATACCAAAGGTTTTATTTCAATTTTATTTCAATTTTATTTTAATGCCAAGCCGTCTTTGAATGCGTTTCCGACCCGCTCCGTTACCTTATAATAGCTGTGTGTATACGGGTCAAATGCAATTGCAGATACCTTTGTAATGTCCACCTTGTCACCGTCCATAACCGATTCATCAGCCGTAGTGTTTATTACTTTGTCGATAACTCCACAGCCATATTTTCCATCCTGATATTCGATAAATTCACATTCCATACAGAGTGGAAAATCCGTAATGATTGGTGCATCAACATTTTCGGATTTCTTTGCTGTCAATCCGCTTTTAGCAAACTTATTGGGAGTGTTATTGCCGGATACCACTCCGAAATAATCCGCCTCTACCATGTGTGCGGCATCAGCAATGCTGACAGTAAAAGCCTTTCTTGTCTTAATATTTTTTACTGTTTTGTGAGTCTCGGTCAAGTTAAGAATCACATAATCTCGCTCCAGCATTGTTCCCCATGCGGCATTCATAACATCAACGCTGCCGTCTTCGTTATATGTTGCAACCATTAATACCGGCATCGGGAAAATTGCCTCGGTTGTTTTGATATTTTTTCTCATAAAAAATCAGCCTCCTGTTTTTATTGTCTTTTGACTGGATATATGCTATCATAGAAGTGAATAAAAAGTAAGTACCTACATTTATGTAAGGTACTTTCTCAGAGGTAAGCTATGAGTGAAAAAACGATAGATAACGCAAACTTTGAGGACACCGGATACAGTTACACGCTATCTCTTATTTCAGGCAAATACAAACCTATTATTCTCTATTGTCTGATGGAATACGAGCCGATTAGATTTAACGAAATGCAACGATATTTAAAAAAGTTGCCGACAAAACACTGAGCCAAAACCTGAAAGAGTTGGAAGCGGCGATTTGATTATCCGCCGTGTATATCCGCAAATTCCACCAAAAGTAGAATATTCCCTTACCGATAGAGGTCATTCACTTGTAAAAGTTTTAGACCTGCTTTGCGAGTGGGGGAAATAATAATCGGAAGTAGCTCCTATATGCTTTGCCATTGCTTATCGTTTTTTCTTATTTGCCGTCAACTGAAAGCTCATATCCAGTAATTCACTAATCTGATTGTCTGATACCGTTCCGTCGAGAAGAATACTGAGCCAGTTTGTCTTATTCATATGATAACCCGGGAAAAAACCGGGTAACCGTCTAAAGAAATCAATCGTCATAGGCTCACACTTCACATCAAGAATATCCACAGTATCTGTTCCCGGTAAACCGAGCTTGTTCTTCGAAACATTCATCACAATTGCGTACCATTTTTTATTATCCTGATGCCGAAGAACCGCATAAGACGGATACTGCATCCATAAGTATTCCGGCGTTGTTTCGTATTGTTCTTCTGCATAATCAAAAATTTGTTGTCTGTTCATTTTAATTTCATCCCGTCTGATAAAATAACCTTTGATTTATTCTCGCACATTAAAAAGTATATCACATCAAAACGAGAAAAGAAAGAGCGGTTATGTGTCTGCTTGTAAAATATATATCGAATTAAATGCCCTTTTATTTTTAATGTCCTTTTATTCTTTTCAGCACATTCTTCTCCAGTCGAGAAACCTGTGCTTGTGAAATTCCGACTTCCTTCGCAACCTCCATTTGCATTTTCCCTGCATAAAACGCAGGTAAATTATATTTTTTCTCTTTTGTCGAGCTTTGTATTTCGTCCTTTATCATTATTTCGTCAATCCAGTCGGAATCACAGCTGTTGTCGCCGACCTGATCCATAACATAAATCGTATCTCCGCCGTCGGAATATACAGGTTCGTACAGGGAAACCGGGTCAACTATCGCCTCAAGAGCAAGAACCACATCAGATTTTTTCATCTGCAATTCCTTCGCAATTTCCTCAACTGTCGGCTCTTTCTGCTTTTCGTTAATCAGCTTTTCTTTCACCTGCATAGCCTTGTACGCCGTGTCTCTTACGGAGCGGGAAGCCCTTACTGCGTTGTCGTCACGCAAGTACCTGCGTATTTCACCGATGCACATAGGTACTGCATATGTTGAGAACCTCACATTCAAACTCAGGTCGAAATTGTCAATCGCTTTGATAAGCCCTATTACCCCTACTTGAAAAAGGTCGTCCGGATTTTCTCCCCGATTGGCAAATCCCTGTGTCACCGACAGAACAAGACGGAGATTGCCATTTATCAGCTCGTCCCTTGCTTTTTTGTCGCCTGCGTGAGCTTTTTTGAGCAGTTCAATTTTTTCGTCTTCTTTCAGCACTTTCAGCTCGCTTGTGTTTATTCCGCAAATTTCAACTTTGTTATACAGCACATAATCATCCTTTTTCTTTTTATGTACCGAGATGATTAAATAAAAAATGCTCCTGTCAATATTGTTGGCAGAAGCGTCTTATTTTATTGAAATAAACTTAAAATAAATGATTTTTTTCACACTCACAGTAAAGTATTGTAACGGCTTGAAAATTGAGTTGATTAAAATTATTTAGGATTTAGGCGATTTCATTTCAAGCGGTATGTATATTTCAATCAGCTCGTTGTCACTCTCATTTTTGCCGCATCTGCAAATCATTATTTCAGGTGAATTTGCAAGCTGAAAATTTGTACTTACAGCCCATTCGCAAATAATGTGCTTGTATAAACCGAGATAGCTTTTGCTCAGATAATGTTCGCAGTCGATTTTGAATACCGCATAGTATCCGCCGGGGACGGTGATTTTTGTAATCGACAGCTTTTTAAGGGACGCATAGTCCCTTTCGCTCATATTGTCGGCAAATCCGCTGTCGGCAGGCTGGGCATAGAAAAATTCATATCCTCCGTCGCCGAAATTATCAAGCACGCAGTAGTATGCGTTTGAGTCGAATTTGTCGGAGCATACGGACGAAATGCCGTTGATAATCCACTGCTTCATTTTTGCGCTTCGGAAAAATTCTTTTTCCTGTTTATATCGTTCGACCGAGTAGGGCACTCCGTGCATTCGCTTTTTAAAACCGCAAAGAGTAAACCCGCCTTTTTCTTCAAAAAAATAGTTTACGGTGTTTCCTCCCTCAATGCTCTCATAACTCATCAAACGGGAAAATGATTTCAGTTCAACTCCGGTATTTCTCACTTTTGACGGTGTTATACCGTGGAATTTTGTAAAAGCACGGGAAAAGCTTTCGGCATTTTTATATCCGTATTTCAGCGCAAGGTCGATGATTTTTATATCTGAGCTTCTCAGTTCTGCGGCGGCAAGGGTCATTTTTTCTCATTCTGATATATTCCCCGAGCGTGTAGCCACTGTATATGGAAAATATACACTGAAAATGATAGTTGGAGCAGTAGGCATATCCGGCTATTTTTTCGTAATCTGGCTTGCTTGTAATATTTTTCTCAATACATTCCACCGCCCGTTCAAAATCCGTAAGGCTGTTTACGGAAGAATTTGCAAGCGTATTTTCATTTTGCACTTCATCACCCCTCTCGATATTTTTGAAAAAAATATTTTCGTTCTTACATATTAACAC
>JAJQGZ010000208.1 GCA_021200075.1 Clostridiales bacterium
ATTAAATTTATATTAAAACTTGCCAAAAGTCAATAGAAAATTTAAAAATAAATAATTATTTTTAATATTTTTGATAATATTTTAAATTTGATTGAGATTTTTCGCCGCTTGTGATATAATCAATTAACAGCATACCCGGCTGTAAATACAGTATATGTCAGGAGTGTTTAAAATGAGATGTAAAAATTGCGGAGCAGATAACGACGACAACAGATATATATGCGAAATATGCGGTTCCCCTCTTTTCGACGAGGACGATATAAACGACGCACTCTCCGATAACGAGAGTACGCAGACATTTAAAGCGGTCGGTAATTCATATAACAACAACAGCCGAAGCAAGAATACCGACACATCAAACACAAAACGCTCGAAAAAATCCTATAACGATAGTAATAATTATAATAATAACAACGACGATGATGATGACGACAAGAGCAAGAACAAAAATAAAGCGGCGGAGAAAAAGAGCGTTATAGTAATCGCCGTTCTCGCCGTAATATTAATTGCGATAATTGCCTGCGTTGTTGCGTTATCCGGCGGCTCATCCTCGGACGATGAGAAAACCTCCGAGCTTACAAAGGTATCCGCCACTTCCTCCACAAACAGTACGACAAAGAGTGCAACAACCACCGAAAAGCAAACGACTACCGAAAAGACTACCACTACCACAACACAAAAAACCACCACAACCACCACTGCAAGCACATGGATAATCAATGCTTCCAGCAGCGGCGGAGGAGAAGCCGAGGGCGGAGGAGAATACGCAAACGCAGAAAGCGTTACGCTGATTGCCAGAGCGGACGACGGATATGTGTTTGACGGCTGGTATTCCGACGGAATAAAGGTCAGCAGCAATACTCAGTACACCTTTACCGCCAATGAAAACGCAAGCTTCTCGGCGGTATTCACCCTTGCAAAAACTACTGCTCAGGAAACAACGCAGTCGGATTCAGATTCCGTCGATGTTGATTTCGGTTAAATAAATTCAGTTTAATCATACTCACGGGAGGCGGTAATTATGACAAAATCCGAACTTGCCAAATCACTTTTTGAATCCGGCTGCAACTGCTCGCAGTCTGTAGCGGCAGCTTTTGCCGACGAAATCAGGCTTGATGAAGAGCTGATAAAAAGGCTCACGCTCGGCTTCGGCGGCGGTGTAGGCAGAATGAGAGAGGTATGCGGCGCCGTATCGGGTATGGCATTTGTTATTTCCGCTTTATATAATGAAGATAAAGGCAGCGTTTACGCAAGAATACAGGATGTTGCAGGGCAGTTTAAAGAGCAAAACGGCTCGATAGTGTGCAGGGAGCTTCTCAGTCTTGATATAAAAGGCGCAGACTCCCCCGCTCCTCAGCCGAGGACGAAAGAATACTACAAAAAACCCTGCTCCCAGCTTGTCGCAATGTCAGCGGATATTCTCGAAAAATATATTGCTTCTCATCCGTATAGCATAAATAGTTGATTCTCGTCGCACAGCTTTGTAAATAAAAATAAAAAAGGTATTGCATTTTTTCGTCTAATGTGGTATATTAACAAGGCACAAAAAAATCAATATCGATATGCGCCGGTAGCTCAGCTGGATAGAGTGACTGGCTACGAACCAGTAGGTCGGGGGTTCGAGTCCCTTCCGGCGCGCCAAAACAGAGAAGTAAACATCCGCTTGCTTCTCTGTTTTTATTGTGTTGTGAGGGCGTACAGAGAAATTTTAACTGTTCCTTTTTTCCATAAGTACCCGCTTATTATTCTTTTCTCTTATAATATAAATAAAAACAAGCATATTACTTTTTACGGTAATATGCCTGTTTTTATTTTAGATAAAGACCTCAAGTGTCATATCTTCCCACAGTTTAGCACGAAGTAATGACTTGATGATAAACTGAAATACAGATTAGCCCTTATTGGATTTAATAGCTGCCTGAGCTGCGGCGAGCCTTGCAATCGGAACTCTGAACGGTGAGCAGGATACATAATCCAAGCCAATCTCGTGGCAGAATTTTACAGAACTCGGGTCTCCGCCGTGTTCGCCGCATATTCCGCAGTGAAGCTCGGGGCGGGTAGCTTTACCGTTTTTAACGGCAAGCTTCATAAGCTGACCTACGCCTACCTGGTCAAGCTTTGCAAACGGATCGTTTTCAAAAATCTTAGCGTCATAGTAGACATCAAGGAACTTACCTGCATCATCACGGCTGAAGCCGTATGTCATCTGGGTAAGGTCGTTTGTACCAAAGCAGAAGAACTCTGCCTCCTTAGCAATTTCGTTAGCGGTGAGAGCGGCACGAGGAATTTCAATCATAGTGCCGACTTGATACTTCATCTCAACACCTGCTTCTGCTATTTCGGCATCGGCGGTAGCAACTACAATATTCTTAACATATTTAAGCTCTTTTGCGTCGCAGGCGAGAGGAATCATAATCTCGGGAGCTACAGTCCAATCGGGGTGAGCCTTTTGAACATTTATAGCGGCACGGATAACAGCCTTGGTCTGCATCTTAGCAATTTCCGGATATGTAACAGCCAGACGAAGTCCTCTGTGACCCATCATCGGGTTGAACTCGTGAAGAGAAGCAATGATAGCTTTAATATCTTCAACGGATTTACCCCGAGCGTCAGCAAGCTTTTTAATATCGTCTTCCTCTGTGGGAACAAACTCGTGGAGAGGCGGGTCAAGGAAACGGATTGTTACAGGGCAACCTTCAAGTGCTTCATAAAGAGCCTCGAAGTCGTTTTGCTGATAAGGAAGAATCTTCTCGAGAGCAACTTCTCTTTCCTCTACTGTATCTGCGCAAATCATTTCACGGAAAGTGGCGATTCTGTCCTCCTCAAAGAACATATGCTCCGTACGGCAAAGACCGATACCCTCGGCACCGAGTTCTCTTGCTTTCTTAGCGTCTGCGGGAGTGTCGGCATTTGTACGAACCTTGAGCTTTCTGTACTTATCAGCCCAGCCCATAATTCTGCTGAATGTGCCGGAAATGGTAGCGTCAACCGTCGGAATAATACCGTCGTAGATATTACCTGTTGAACCGTCTATTGAAATATAATCTCCCTCGTGGTATTCCTTGCCTGCGAGAGTAAACTTCTTGTTTTCCTCATCCATAACGATTTCGGAACAGCCGGATACGCAGCAGGTACCCATACCTCTGGCAACAACTGCGGCGTGAGAAGTCATACCGCCTCTTACCGTAAGTATACCCTGCGAAGCTTTCATACCGGTAATATCCTCGGGTGAGGTTTCAAGCCTTACAAGAACAACCTTTTCGCCCTTTGCATTCCAGGCCTCTGCATCGTCTGCGTTGAATACAACCTTACCGCAGGCAGCACCGGGAGAAGCACCGAGTCCCTTGCCGGCAGGAGTAGCGGTCTTTAATACAGCTGCGTCAAACTGAGGATGAAGAAGAGTGTCAATGTTACGGGGATCAATCATTTCAACGGCTTCTTCTTCCGTTCTCATTCCCTCGTCAACAAGGTCGCAGGCAATCTGAAGAGCAGCCTGAGCGGTTCTCTTACCGTTACGGGTCTGAAGCATAAAGAGTTTGCCGTGTTCAACGGTAAATTCCATATCCTGCATATCTCTGTAATGATTTTCAAGCGTACTGCAAACCTTTGTGAAATCTGCAAAAGCTTCGGGGAATTTCTGCTCCATTTCGCTGATGTGCATAGGAGTACGAACACCTGCTACAACATCCTCGCCCTGAGCGTTTGTAAGGAATTCACCGAAAAGACCCTTTGCGCCTGTTGCAGGGTCACGGGTGAAAGCAACGCCTGTTCCACAGTCATCGCCCATATTACCGAATACCATACTCTGAACATTAACGGCAGTACCCCAAGAATAAGGAATATCATTATCACGGCGATATACATTTGCACGAGGGTTGTCCCAAGAACGGAAAACCGCCTTGATAGCGCCCATAAGCTGTTCCTTGGGATCGGTCGGGAAGTCCTCGCCGAGCTTGTCCTTGTATTCAGCCTTAAACTGAGAAGCGAGCTCTTTAAGATCGTCGGCGTCAAGTTCAACATCCTGAGTAACGCCTTTTTCAGCTTTCATCTTATCGATAAGCTCTTCAAAATATTTCTTTCCGACTTCCATAACAACATCGGAATACATTTGAATAAATCTTCTGTAGCAGTCCCAAGCCCATCTCGGGTTGCCGGACTTTTCGGACATAACTTCAACAATCTCTTCGTTAAGACCGAGATTGAGAATGGTGTCCATCATACCAGGCATAGATGCTCTTGCGCCGGAACGAACGGAAACGAGAAGCGGATTTTCCTTATCGCCGAACTTCTTGCCCGTAATATCTTCCATCTTAGTGATGTACTCGTTGATTTCAGCCATAATCTCGGGATTGATTTCATGACCGTCCTTATAGTACTGTGTGCAAGCCTCCGTGGTGATGGTGAAGCCCTGAGGAAGCGAAAGACCGATATTGGTCATTTCCGCGAGGTTAGCGCCCTTACCGCCGAGAAGCTCTCTCATGTTAGCATTACCCTCTGAAAAAAGGTAGCAATACTTTTTTGCCATTGAGAATACCTCCTAAAATAATAATATCTTTGGTTAGTGCTTTTGCTGTTAGTATAACGCTATATCATTATAACATAATACTCTGTAAAATACAAACATTTTTTATGTTAAAGTAAAATTCGTCCTCCGCCGACGCTTTCGACACTTACGAATAAGACGCATTTTCAAACATTTTATTCATACGCAAAGCGAGAGCGGAATTTTGAGGAGAGGTTAGGTCGGGGTCTACTTCGAGAATTTCCCTTGCGCATTGCTGTGTGATACGCAGAGTATCCATATCATTTGCCATATCCGCTATTTTAAGCTCCGGCAAGCCATGCTGACGCTGACCGAAGAAATCACCCGGCCCTCTTAATTTTAAATCTTCGTCCGCTATTTTAAAGCCGTCTGAATATTTTTTCATCGTCATAAGACGCTTTCTTGCACTTTCGCTTTTGCTGTCAGATACGAGAACGCAATAGCTTTTCCTGTCTCCCCTGCCTACCCTGCCCCTGAGCTGGTGAAGCTGGGAAAGACCGAAACTCTCGGCGTCTTCGACAACCATTATCGTAGCTGACGCAACATCCACCCCGACCTCCACCACGGTTGTGGAAACAAGTATCTGCACATCGCCGTCGGCAAACGCTTTCATTACCCTTTCCTTTTCGGCAGGCTTCATTTTGCCGTGCAAAAGAGCAAGGTTTCTGCCCCTGAAAGCTCCGTCGGCAAGCTCTTCGGCATACTGCTTGGCAGATTTTACATCAAGCTCGTTTTCCTCCACCGCCGGGCAAACTATGTAGCACTGCTCTCCCCTGTCGACAGCGTCGAGTATAAATTTATACAACCTGGAGTTATAGCTTGAATTTACCACATCGGTACGAATTTCCTGCCTTCCGGGAGGAAGCTCGTCTATTATGCTGATGTCAAGATCGCCGTACAGGATAAGCCCGAGTGTCCTCGGAATGGGAGTTGCGCTCATAACAACCGTATGCGGAGATATGCCTTTGAGCGCAAGAGCCGCCCTTTGCCTGACGCCGAAGCGGTGCTGTTCATCCGTTATAACAAGAGCTAATTTTTTAAACTCAACATCGTTTTGAATAATTGCGTGAGTGCCGATAAGCAAATCAATTTCGCCGTTTAAAAGCCGAGATTTTATTTCCCTTTTCTGCTTAGCCGGAACAGAACCGGTAAGAAGCTGTATCCGTATTCCTGCCGAAGCAAGCATTTTTTCAAGCGTTTCAAAATGCTGAGCCGCCAAAATTTCCGTAGGCGCCATAAATGCCGCTTGGTATCCGTTTTTTACCGCCGTGTGGATAAGCGTCGCCGCAACCGCCGTTTTACCCGAGCCGACATCGCCCTGAATCAAACGGTTCATAGGCACATTTTTTTGCATATCGGCAATGCACTGCTCCGTCACTCTCGACTGAGCTTTTGTCATATCAAACGGCAGGAGCTTTTTGAAGTCCGCTGTAAAATCATCTTTTATTATCGGGGCTGTCTCTTTCTTTTTACCGCTTTTGAGTTTGAGAAAACCGAGCTGCAAAATCAGCAGTTCGTCAAAAATCAATCTGTTCCTCGCAGGAGCAATATCGTCACTCGACGGCGGAAAGTGGATATTCCTGATTGCCGTATCGAGCGGGACGAGAGAATATTTGCGCCGAATTTCACCACTCAGTATATCGGGTATTTCTCCGATACCGTCAAGCGCCGTTGACACGACCTTTGAAATTGCTCTTGAATTAAGCTTATTCTTTGCCGGATAGACGGGATATATACCGGCTTTGAAATCAGCAGGTTCAATCTGCGGAGCCGACATTGACGAGACGGAAAAATTCTTTTCTATCTTACCGTACAGGATATATTCATTATAGAGTTTCAGAGATTCGGCAAGATATTTATTATTGAATATCGTAACCTCAAGCACATCGCGCCCGTCGGAAAATCTGCATTTATAAAGGGTCATTCCCTTGCGAATATAATTTTCCTTAACCGGAGTTATCATAGCCACCCGTATACATACAACTTGTGAATTTTGCACCTGAGCGATTGTTTTTATATCCGTTTTATCCTCATATTTCCTCGGATAAAAATGGAGAAGGGAATCGACATCAAAGACGCCGAGACTGTTAAACAGCTTGGCTCTCTTCTCACCGACACCCTTTATAAATTGTATATCACTGTTTAAATTCAGCATAATCACTCCGCCGAGATAATAAAGTAATATATCGGCTGTCCGCCGTTTACCACGCTTATCTCAATATCGCTGCCGTATTTATCGGTCAGCGCCTTTTCAACCTTTACGGCTTCTTCCTCGTTTGCGCCCTCGCCGTATATAATCGTCACAAGAGAATAAACATCTCTTTTAAATATTTTATCGGCGGATTTGAATGCGATTTCGGTAATATCATCTCCGATAAATTTGATTTTACCGTTGCAAAGTCCCATTATTTCGCCCTCGCTGATTTTCCTGCCGTCAACCTCACTGTCCCTTGCGGCAAATGTTACCTGTGCAGTTTCCACCGCCGACGCCGCCGAGGACATATTCATCTGATTTTCGTCGGCACTTACACTTTTGTCAAATGCGAGAAGTGCGGAAATACCCTGCGGTATAGTTTGAGTTTGAAGCACACGGACTTCCCTGTCCTTTGCAAGGGAAATCGCCTGCTCCGCCGCCATAATTATGTTCTTGTTATTCGGCAAAACGAAAACCGTCTTTGCGGGAGTATTCATAACCGCATTGAATATATCGTCCGTAGAGGGATTCATAGTCTGACCTCCACTGACAACTGTGTCTGCTCCTATATCGAAAAACAGCTCTTTAAGTCCGTCACCTGCGCACACCGCAACAAAGCCGTATTCGTTTTCTGACTCCTTTACCGACGGAGTTATAACTTCTTCTCCGTCCTCAACTCCAACCTCGGCATTTTTGTGCTGGTATTTCATATTATCTATTTTTATATTTATAAGCTGACCGTACTTGAGCGCCGCCTGAATAACATTGCCCGGCTCGTTTGAATGGACATGAACTTTAATTATATCGCCGTCGTCAACGACAACCACACAGTCGCCGATTGATTCCAAAAAAGCTCTGAGCCTGTGCGGGTCTTTATGCTTTGCCATGCTTGATTTTTGAATGAGAAATTCCGAGCAATAGGTATATTTAATATCATCAGACGCATTTGCAACCGTGGATTTTGAAGCGGTTGAAACAGTCTTAACCTCTCTGCCGTTAATCGGCTGAATGATTGCGTTATTGTACCATACGCTTTCCATTCCCTCAAAAACAAGGACAAGCCCCTGACCGCCGGCATCGACAACACCTGCTTTTTTGAGTACGGGCAAAAGCTCCGGCGTTTTTGCAAGAGCTTCCTTTGCCGCCTGGAGTGCGGCGAAACCGACTTCAAGAGGATCGTCCTGAATATCAGCCATTTCAGCGGCTGCCTCGCTTGCTTCCCTGACAACGGTAAGTATCGTTCCCTCGGTCGGCTTCATTACCGCCTTGTAAGCGGCGTCAACACCTTTTTGAAGTGCGTTTGCAACATTTCTTCCGCCTGCGCTGTCAAGACCCTTAAAGCCCTTTGCAAATCCTCTGAAAATAAGCGAAAGGATAACTCCCGAGTTGCCCCTTGCCCCTCTCAAAAGTGCGGAGGAACATTTTTTTGAAGCCTCCGCTATTGTGCAGTCGTCAGGCAGAGCCTCCATTTCCTTTGCGGCGGCGGCGATAGTCATACTCATATTCGTACCTGTGTCACCGTCGGGAACAGGGAAAACATTGAGCGCATCGACAGCCTGTCTGCTGTTTGAAATATTATTTGCGGCCGATATAATCGAGTCGCGAAACATTGAACCGGTAATCATCAGTTTAATTTCTCCTAAAAATTATTCACCGCAGGTATTGCTTGCAAAAAGCAAAATAAATATTGAAACTGCGGTTTTAATTTAATATAGTCCGGAAATTGCAAGTGTAAGTTGAACACTTCCGTATAAAAGTTTAATAGAGTCCAGCTT